>JAHFSL010000264.1 GCA_023265785.1 Candidatus Coatesiibacteriota bacterium
CTTCGCGGTGGCGTGCGGGATCGCCATTGCGGCCGCCGCTGCGGCCCGGGCGGTTGCGGACTGCGCGCCCCTGTTGTCCTCCGGGACCGGGTGCGCGCCGGCCGCCAACTACAACAATCTGCGCGGGGTCTACCGGGACGAGTTGTCCGGATGTGACGGACTGGCGCTCGTCCAGGCCATCGTGTTTCTCCCGTCGGGGGAGGCCGCGGTGGCCGGTCAATGGCAGTGGATCACACCGGGCCCGAAGTCGCCGCCCGTGTGCGCGACCGGGACCTACTACACGGATACCCGGTTCTCGGCCTACACCGCCACGCGGTACACGGAGGTCCTGTCCGCCACGCCCTACGGCGAGGTGGTCCGGCTCTTCCAGACGTTCCTGTCGGCGGAGAATGACATGGAGTGGGAGAACGACCGGATCCAGACCTCCAAGGTCGCCCCCCCCATGTACCTCGTCGAGGCCGTGGACACGGCTGCCGTGGAGCGCGCGCTGGGCGCGCGGTCGTCCCGCGTCCTCCGCGTGCCGTACGTGGGCCTGTTCAATGACCAGCAGAACAAGATCACGAAGGGGGTCGGTTCCGGCGACTACATCATCGCGCGGGTCACCCTGCGGGAGGACCAGGACCCGGCGAAGAATATCTTCTCCGCGGGGGAGTCATACGCCGCCACCTGGTGGGTGCGCTCCCCGGGCCTCTATGCCGACCCGGGGCCCGCGCCCTCCTGGAACGACCGGTTGTGCGGATTCAAGATCTCCTTCTCGTACACCGTGAATGGGATCGCCACGGTGGATGCGCTGGGCGGGGCCAATGATGCGTGCAACGACCTGGGACTGGACCTGTGCAACGCCAATCACCGGGTGAAGGGGTGTCCCTTCCGCCTGCGAATCGCCGACCCGACCGAGAAGGGGTCCGTGACCCTGTACCGCAACGACTCCATGGCGCCGGATGACGCGCCCTACACGCCGGTCACCTTCACCTTCGCCCCGGGAAGTCTGAATGACGTTTCCCAGCAGTGGGCGGGGGAAAGTTGTCTCATGCAGGACACCGGGCAGGAGGCCGCCGCGCTCTGCCTCGCCGGAAAGGGCATCCCGCGGAATCCGCCACTGGGTGTCTGGGATTTTGACCTCCACACCAAGGGAACGACCGCCAACACCAATGGGACGGGGGCCGCGTCCGAGGCGTGCGGGTCCTCGCTCATTTCCTGCCGGAACTCCCGGGCGGCTGCGTCGCTGTACGTGGACGGACTCATGATTACCGCGGGGCGCGGGAATTACATCTCACCCATCTACGATTCCCTGTCGCCCTTCACCCAGTGGACCTCCATCGCGTGGGATGCGGACTTTTCCCTGACCGTGACCGGAGGCAAGGTGCGCACGCCCGTGGCGCTCCAGCTCCGCATCTCGGATTCGTGCACCATGCTGGCCTCGGGCGTGCCCTTCGCGGGGGTGTGCGCCACCCTGCAGGCCGAGACCGCGTCCTCGACCCTGTGGATGGTGCCCGGGGCCGGGTCCGTGACCGGCCGGTACTTCCAGTACCAGGCCCTCCTGACCTCCTGGGCGGAGAACAGGCCCGTCTGGGGCATGGTGCCGCCCGCGGCCGATCTGACCTATCCGTCGTGCCTGCAATATGCTCCGGGCTACGACGGGTCGCTCACGGCCAAACTGCGCCAGTTCACGGTGGCGTACCTGCCGGATGCGGGCCGATTCATCTCCATGCCCGTCTGCCCCGCCAAACTCCGTGCCTGGAAACTCCTGGAGTACGGGTCTTCGGGCGGCGCGGGGTCGGTGATGGCCGACATCGTGGACGAAAGCAACGTGCCATTGCCCGGCTACTCCAACCTGCCCCCGGGCGCGCCGCTGGATGGACGGGACGGGAAGGCCCCAATTGACCCCGCCCGCTACCCGCGCCTGCGGGTCCAGTTCACGCTCAACAAGTTCAACGGCACGATGGACCCGCGCATCAACTGGTTCCAGATCAGTTGGGATCCGATGTCCGGGTGCCTGGCGCTTGACCACAATGCGGTGCGGCTCGCGCGGGGCGAGGCCGTGCAGGTCCGGTTCTGCACGGGGGTGACGGGGGTGGTGGAGGTGCGCGTGCACGATGCCGCGGGCCAACTCGTCAAGCGCCTCTTCAAGGGGGAACTCAAGGTGGGCGAAGTGTGCCAGAAAGCGTGGAACGGGACCTCGGATCTCGGGGATCCCCCCGCGACCTGCAGTCCGGAGGATGCCAATCCCCAGGGTTCGCGGGTGGCGCCGGGGGTCTATTTCGTCACCGTGATGACGCCGGCCGGCCGGGAGACCGCCCGCCTTGCCATCGCGCGGTGAGGTGCGCCCGCCACCCTGGGCCGCGTGGCTGGCGGCGGGTGCGCTCCTGATGCCCCAGGCCGGCGCGCGGGCGGGATGCCGCATGGAGGGCGCCGCGTGGTCCGACTCACTGGGGTCCATGGCCTGCCTGGCGACCCGGCGGAACCTCACGCTCGTCGCGGCGGGAGGGGTGACGATTGAGCCGGGCCCGTTGACCTGGACCTGGCCGGCCGACCAGCCGTTTTCCGGGGGCACACTGGAGCCGACCGTGGAGGTGCAGGGACGGGGCGCGGCGGGGGAGGCCGTGACGCTTTGGCAGAGGGTCCTGGAGCCGGGCCGGTCGCTCGGCGTGGCGACAACCTGCGTGCCGGTCGGGGTGTCCGCGTGCCCGGGCGATTCGGCCATCCCCCCCGCCCTCGGCCGGGCCGACGGCCTGGTCCATCGCGACGATCCTGCCACCCCCGCGAACGAAGGTCTCGCGGGTTTTCCCGGGTTTGCCGGCGGCCGCGCGCCCGGCGCCGGCTGGGACACGGAGCCGGGACCGCCCTCCTGTGCCGGCGGGGGCGCCGCGGCGGGTGTCTACGGCGGTATTTCCCCGTTCGCCGGGGCCGCCCTGATCTGGGGCGGCGGGCTCCAGGACCTTGCGGCGGGGCGGCGGTATGCCGCCAGCTTCCTTGCCAGCGCGAATCATGACGGCACACCGGAGCCCTACCTGGGGTTTGAGATCGCCGACCGGGTCACCAACCGGGTCGCGGCAGGCTGGACGGTGCCTGAAGATTCGCTGGCGCTCCCGTTCTCCACGGTGTTCTCCGGGATGACCGCCGTCAGCGTCGGGCTCGAGATTCCCGCAGGGGCGGCGGTCTGGGATGTGCGCGTCCGGTCCCTGCCGGGTGCCGACAGCCATTGCACCCTGCTCGGGCCGGTCTATGTCACGGCCCAGGAGGGCGCGATGGTCACGCCCGTTTTTGACTCCCTCTCCGAGGCGACGGCGTGGCAACGGGTGGCCTGGGACGTGGACCAGAACTCGGCGGAGGCCGATCCCGCCTGCCGGTGCCCCGGTCCCGGCAGTCCGATCACGCCCGTGCGGGTGGAATGGGGAGTCGGTCCCGCGCCGGGGGTCGTTCCGGCCACCCCCGTCCCGGGCCCCGTCGCCGACCGGGGGCAGGAGCCGGTCCCCGGAACAGCCGTGGGGCGGTATGCGGCCGTGCGTGCGACGCTGTACGGAAGGGAGGCGGCGGGCGCCGTGAGCCCGATGCTTGCGGTGTCCGATGTCCACCGCCATTTCGCGGGGTGGCGGCCGACGGTCCGGAGGCTCTCGATCACCTATTTCGCCCGCGCGGCGGAGGCCGTCTCCCGCCCCATCGCCCCGGCCTCGCTCAAGCGCTGGGGGGGGGTGACCTGGGACGCCGAAACGCCCGGTGCCAGCCGGGTGGTGGTGGACGTGGTGGACCCGCACGGTGCGGTCCTCTTCGCCGCCATTCCCCGCGCAGTGACGCTCGCGGACTCGCTCGACCCGTTCACCTGGCCCGTCATAGCCCTGCGGGTGCGGCTGGAGTGCGACCCCGCCGATCCCGCCCTGCGGCCCGCCTTCAAGGGCTGGCGGGTGGCGTGGACCCCCCTGCCCGAGCGGCTGGTCCTGAACCGCAGCGCCCTCCGGCCGGGCCGCGGTGAGACGGTCGCCGGACTGGTGGCGGTGGAGCGCGAAGGGCGCGTGCGGGTGCGGGTCCACAATGCGGCCGGCGTGACGCTGGCGGTCCTGCTGGACGGCTGGCACGACGCCACCGCGGCGGCGTTTTCCTGGGACGGCCGGGGCCGGGACGGGACGGCCGTGACGCCCGGGAATTATCTTGTCAGCTGTTCGACGCCCGGCGGGGCCGGGACCCGGAAACTGGTGGTCGAGCGATGACCCGGGCCAGGTCCGCAGCGCTGGCGGCCTGCTGGCTGGTCGCCGGCCCGGCCGCCGCCACGGTCCGGATGGACATTGTGCAGGGGCTGTGGCGTGACGACTTTACGGATCTCACGGGGCTGGCGCTGAATCAGCAGGGCGCGCTCGGGACGCCCGCCGGCTGGACCGTGGACGGGGCCGTGCAGTCCTGGAGCCAGCCGTACTCGACCTCGGGATTTTTCGAAAGTTTCACGGCATCGCTGGCCGACATGTCGCCGGGCATGGACGTGGTCAACCGCGGGTCGTCGGCGGAAGCGCTGACCCTCCAGTCAGTCATGTACCAGCCCAAGAGCGAGCTCACGTTCTGCAAGGACTGCGAGTCCATCAACGGGGCCTCCTGCCCGCTCGATCCCACCCTGACGAACTACCTCCAGAACGGCATCAGCAATCCCTCCGCCATTTACAATGTTCCCTACCAGGGCCTTGAACTGGTGGGTGGCGTGGGGTGGGACACCAGCCTGGGGCTGGGATT
>JAHFSL010000265.1 GCA_023265785.1 Candidatus Coatesiibacteriota bacterium
TGTGCGGGGTCGGATTCGGGCAGACCGCCAACGCGTCCGCGGGGTTCGCCATCAGCTATCACCGGGCCGTCGCCGTCGGCGACCGCATCTATGTCACCGGGGGCTCCACCGAAACGCCCCCCTCCATCCAGCCTGGGCAGGAACCGGCCACCACCGCGGTCTTCTCGACCCGCGTGGACCCCGCCACGGGGGAGACCGGCTCCTGGGAGCAGGAGATCGCCCTGCCCGTCAAATGTGCCGAGCACGGACTGGTGTACGCCGCCGGGGCGCTGTTCGCCTTCGGCGGGTACCAGGACGGCAGCAAGAAGGCGCAGAATTTCGTCTTCAAGGCGGAGATCGGGCCGGGCGGCCGGCTCGATTCGGCGAACCACATTTCGTGGGACTCGCTGACCTCCATCCCGCCGGTGGATCCGCCGGGCACCTGTTCGCTGTGCGGGGACTGCGGGTGCGGCTCGTGCGCGGCACCCTGCCTCGAAAGCTGCTGCCGGGCGTCCAATAATTGCCTGGGATGGATGATGATGGCCCCGCTTTCCTTCATGCGGACGATTGGCTTCTACGGCGGCGGGTATCGCAACTTCGAGTCGGGGACCCCGTGCACCCACTTTCCCGGGGCGTATTTCACCTCACTGGACGATTGCAACGGGATCCGGGGCTGGACGGGGTCCCCGGGATCGGGTCAGGCTCAGCGCAGTGAGACGGCGGTTGCGGCCGATGGCACCGTGGTGGTCGTGGGCGGGATCGGAAGTTCCTCGGTGTCCCCCAACGTGCTCCTCAACTTCGCGGGCACGCGCGGGGTGGTGCGGACGGGGAGCGGCGACCGCGAGGAGGTGCGGCCGGCGTTTCCGGATGGCGCCGAGCTGTTCACGGGCGTCGTGACCGACCAGCACCGGTTCGCGGTCCCCATCGCCCGGCCGCCGCTCGTGGCCTGGTCGGACCCCGGCCAGCTCTCGGGCACGACCTGGGTCTATTGCGTGGGCGGCGACTACGGCGACAACACGAGTGTCTGCGCGGACGTCTACCGGTCGCAATTGGCGACCACGACCTGGTGGGTGGATGCCGGTTCCTGGGTCTCCCCACCGCAGGACCTGGGGTCCACCTATGTGCTGACACGGGTCGCCTGGTCGTTTTCCAAGACCGGCGGCGCGGGGGACGACTGGGCCATGCTCCGCTACCGGCTGGCCGACGAATCCGGCCGGTGGACCTGCTGGTCCCCCCGGGTGCCCGAGGAGGCGAGCCTGCCGACCGTACCGGGTTACTACACCTACGCCTCGGATGCGGGCTCCGTCATTTACCGGGAGCCGCTGATCCCCGACCTGTTCCGCTACATCCAGTTCGAGGTGAGCCTGTACAACGATGACACCAATGATGCGGTCGTGCCGACCCTGCCCCGGTTCGACCGGTTCGAGATTTCGTACCAGCCCGCCACGCCGCCCCGGAAGCTGGCGTGTCCGCTCGAACTGTATCCCAATCCCGTCACATCCTCCCTGACCCTACGGTTCGAGGTGGCGCCGGGCGGCGGCGAGGTGTCGGCGGACATCTACAACGCGGCGGGCGAGCGCGCCCTGACATGGAAGTTTCCCGCGTACCTCGCGGGCGGTGTGCAGTCGGAGACCCTGGCGGTGGATAAGCTGGCCAATGGTGCGTACATCCTGATCCTGAAGGGTCTCGGGCGCGGGGGAGGCCCCGGCCTCTACTGTTCCGACACGCGGGAGAGCACCCGGCGCGTCAAGGGGAAGTTCCTTGTCCGCCGCCCGTAGGCTGCCACGGCTCCCCGTCCTGCTCCTGCTGGCCGCGGCGGCGCACGCCAAAGTCTTTGATGACGCGCGCGTGGCGGTCCCGTTCCTCAAGATCGGGCAGGGCGCACGGGCGGCGGGCATGGGCGAGGCCTTCACCGCGGTTGCCGACGATGCGACCGCCGTGTTCTGGAATCCCGCCGGGCTGGCCCAGTTGAACCGCCTGCACTTCCAGTTCACGCACAACCAGTGGATTGACGACTTCCGGCAGGAATCGTTCGCCGTGGCGGCTCCGTGGGGCGGCACCTGGGCCCTGGCCTACTCCATGCTGGACCTGGGAACCTTCACCGAGATGGACGCCACGAATGCCGCGACGGGGCGCAGTTACGCGGTGAGCGACCAGGTCCTGCAGGCGGGGTTCGGCCGGTCATTCAGTTCCGATACCATCATGACCGGGGCGGCGGTGAAGCTCGTCAAGGAGGATCTGGATGGCGGCCTGCACGGGCAGGCGGCCAGCTTCGCCGCCGGGGTGCTTGCGGTACCGCTCTTCCAGGACCCCCGGCTGACGTTTGCCGCGGTCGTGGAGAACGCGGGTGGCCAGCTCTCCGGGTTCCGCCTGCCATTGACCGGCCGGCTGGGCGTGGCCTGGCGCAAGCTGGGGGTGTTCGCGGGCGCGCCGGCCGACACCGAGACCGGGCTGGAGCGGGAGGCGCGCCGCACCTCGCGCTATCCCTGGGATGTCGAGTCGGCCGTCACGGACTCGCTCACCGCGGCGAGTGACGTGGTCCTGCCCCTGCGGGGGAGGTCGGAGTGGCATGTCGGGCTGGAATATTGGCTGTCGGTATTCGCGGTCCGCGCGGGATACCGGTTCCGGTTTCCCCGCAACGACCTGGGGGGGCCCTCCGGGGTCACCCTGGGCGCCGGCGTCCGGGGCCGCGGATTCCAATTTGATTATGGATTCGACGCCTCCTTCGCGCCATACGGCGAACTGGGGAATGCGTCGCGCTTCTCGCTGATCGTCTCGTTCTGAAAGCCGCCGCCCGGTCCGGCCTCGCGATCCTCTGGCTGGCGGCCGGCTGTGCCGCCCCGGGGGCGGGTCCAAGACCGCCAACGCTGGCCGGGCAGGTTCGGATGGTCCGGGTCCTCCTGCCCGGAGCCGGCAGGTTTTCCTGTCGGGGACGGGTGATCCACGCGGAGGTGGACGGGAGGACGGTCCGGGTGAATGTCCTGCCCACCGAGGAATACCTGCGTGGCTCCCTTCCTGCCGAGGTGCCGGCCTCCTGGCCACCGGAGGCGCTGAAGGCGGCGGCCGTCATCGTGCGCACCTACGCGCTGGGGCGGGCCGCGGACCGGGCCCGCGAGGCCTGGGACCTGTATCCCGACAGCCGCGACCAGATGTACCGCGGCCGGCGGGGCGAGGACCGGCGGACGGACCGCGCCGTCGCGGCGACGGCGGGGCTCGTGCTGGCCACGGGTGGGGTGCTCGTGCCCGGGTTCCACCACTCCTGTTGCGGCGGCCACACGGCGGATTCGCGCGAAGTGTACGGGGTGAGTTCGATCCGGGCCCCGCTGGAGGGCGTCCCCTGCCGCTGGTGCCGCGCCTCGAAGCATTGGGGGCCCTGGTCCCTGACCCTGACGTGGGAGCAGGTGCGCCACCGGCTGGCTGCGCGTCTTGAGGCGGGGGGACGGGTGACGGACCTGGAAACCGAAGGCACCACCGACTCCGGCCGGGTTGAGGCGGTCCGGGTGACCGCCGGGGGCCTGGCGTACCGGATTCCCGCGGCGCAATTCCGGCTGGCGCTGGGGGCGGACGCCCTGCGCAGTACCCGGTTCGAGGTGCGGCGCGGGCGGGGCGGCGTCACCTTCCGCGGGACCGGGTGGGGGCACGGGGTGGGGCTCTGCCAGGAGGGCGCCCGCGCGCTGGCGCTGGAGGGCAGGACCTGGCGCGAGATCCTTCAGGTGTATTTTCCCGATGCGGTCCCGGTGCGGATCTAGCCCGTGGCCGGGACCATGCTTCCGGACCTCGCCGGAGTCAGCGAGGCGGAACGGCGGTCGCTCGCCCGGATGGGCGTTCGAACCACGGACGACCTGCTCTGGCGCCTGCCCCGGCGCCATGTCCAGCGCGACCACCTGACGCCGCTGGCGGAAGCCCGGGACGGCGTGCCGGGCGCCTTCGTGGCGCGGGTGGCCCGGATGGGCCAGTTCCGCCGGGGCAAACTGCATGTCATGCGGGTGGATTTGGAGGACGGGACGGGGCGCGCCACGCTGTTCCGGTTCAACCGGCCCTACGAGGCGCCAAAGTTCTTTCCCGGGGCGGTGCTCCTGCTTGCCGATACGCCGGAGCGGGGCCGCACGGCGATCCGGTTCGGCGGCCAGGGTGCGACGATTGAGAGCCTGGACGGGGACGATGCGCGGCGGCTCGACGCGGGGGAGGTCCTGTCGCTGTACCGTGCGACGGAGACCCTCCCGCAGGCCCGGTCACGGGCGCTGGCCCGGCAGGCCCTCGCGGCCGCGCCGGGCGAGGCCGCGGATCCCCTGCCGGGTGATCTCCGCGAACGGCAGAATCTTGTTCCCCTCGCGGACGCCCTCCGGGGGGCGCACACGCCCGGGGACTGGGCCGAATGGGAGCGGGCCCGGCGCCGGCTGGTCTTCGAACAGCATTTTCTTCTCCAGGCGGCGATCGGTCGGGACCGGATCGCGCTGGCCCGCATCCGCAAGGGACGGGCCTACACCGTGGACGGGGCCCGGCTGGGCCGGTTCCGGGCGGGCTTGCCCTGGCCGCTGACGGGAGCCCAGTCCCGCGCCATCGGGGAGATCCTGGCCGACCTAGCCCGGCCCCAGCCGATGAACCGGCTCCTGCAGGGCGATGTGGGCTCGGGCAAGACCGCCGTGGCCGCCGCGGCCATTGCGGCCGCCGCCGACTCCGGCTACCAGAGCGCGGTGATGGCGCCCACCGAGATCCTGGCGGAACAGCACTTC
>JAHFSL010000266.1 GCA_023265785.1 Candidatus Coatesiibacteriota bacterium
TGCACGATGCCCGTGGCGGGGGGGACCACCCGGAAGTTGGTGAGCGCCTTCTGGCCCCACCGCATGAAGGCATACCGTTCCCGGTTGCGCCGGTACTCGTGCTCCACATTGGTGGCCAGGGCGCCGGCGGACCCGAAGGCGTCCACCTGCACCGAGTGGTCAATGACCAGATCCACGGGAATGAGGGGGTTGACCCGGGTGGGGTCCGCCCCGAACGCCACGGCGGCATCGCGCATGGCGGCCAGGTCCACCAGGACGGGGACGCCGGTGAAATCCTGGAGAATCACCCGGGAGGGGGTGAACGGGACCTCGACGGCTCCCTGGACGGCGGGTTCGGTCCAGCGCAGGAGTGATCGGATGTGGTTGGTCTCCACCAGCCGTCCGTCCTCGTTCCGCAGGGCATTTTCAATGAGGATCCGGATGCAGACGGGGTAGCGCCCGAGGCCGGGGAACCCGCCCGCCTCCAGCCGTGCGAGGCTGTGGATGGCGAAGGACCGCGCTCCCACGCGCAGGGTCTCGCGGGTCCCGAAACTGTCCTGGAAGCCGGTTGTCTTTCCCATGGAGTCCTCCATATATAACACGCGACCCGGCGCAAAGATCATATAATCAACCCGTGGCCCTCGCGCTCCGCGGCACCTATACGGCCCTGATCACCCCGTTCAAGGACGGCGGGTTGGACCGTGAGGCGGTCCGCCGGCTGGTGGATCGGCAGGTGGACGCTGGTATTGACGGGCTCGTTGCGGTAGGCACCACGGGCGAATCGCCCACGCTCGCCATGGACGAGCACATCGAGATGGTCCGGCTGGTCATCGAAGCGGCCCGGGGCCGGGTGCCGGTCCTGGCCGGGACCGGCGCGAACAGCACGCACGAGGCCATCGAGTTGGCCCGCGCCGCCAAGGGTGTGGGGGCCGCGGGCGGGCTGTCGGTCGTGCCGTACTACAACAAGCCCACCCCGGCCGGGTTGCGCCGCCACTTCGAGGCGATCCTGGCCGCCGTGGACCTGCCGCTGGTGGTTTACAACATCCCCGGCCGGACGGGGGTGGCCCTCGATGCGGAGACGCTGGCCGCCCTGCGCGCCTCCCCGCGGCTGGCGGGGTTGAAGCAGTCCGCGGACAGTCCGGATCATGTGGGCCGGTTCCTGGAGCTGTGCGGCCCAGACTTCCCGATCATGTCGGGGGACGATTCGCTGACGCTTCCCTTCATGGCGGTCGGGGCCGTCGGGGTCATCTCGACCGTGTCGAATATCGTCCCCCGCGAGATGGGGGACATGGTCCGGGCCTTTGCGGGCGGCCGGCCCGCCGAGGCGCTGGCCCTGCACCGCCGCCTCTTCCCCCTCGTCAAGGCGGTCTTTGCCGAAACCAATCCCGGTCCCATCAAGGCGGCGGCGGGCCTGCTCGGCTGGTGCGACCCGGCGGTCCGGCTTCCCCTCGCCCTCCCCGAGGGGAAGGCCCTCGAATCCCTGTCACGGGCGATGCGCGCCTTCGGACTGCCGGTCCAGGGGTAGGCGTGGCCGGCCGGGTGGCGGCGTGGAGCGTGGTGGCCGCCGCGGCGGTCCTTGCGGCCGGTGGAGCCGCGGCCTCCGGCCGGTCCGCGGGTTCCTCCTCCGTCATTCTTGGCAAGATCCATCTGGGCACCCGGGAGATCGCGCTGGCCGGCGCCTGTTCCGCGATTGCCACCGGCCCCTCGGCCATCGGCTGGAATCCCGCCGGGCTGGCGGACACGGAGCGCACCAGCGTCGAGGTCCTCCATGTGGAACAGGGCGAGTCGGTGCGCATTGAGAATGTGCTGGCCGCCCAGCCACTCTTGCGGGGGCTGGTGGTGGGAGGCTCGGCCAGTTATCTCAATCAGCCCCCCCTGCCCGAGATCGCCGAGATCAATGGCGAGCCGGTGGCGACCGGGCGGGACCTGGCGGCGTATCAATACAAGGGGGCCCTGGGTGTGGCGCAGGCGCTGGCCGGTCTGGGCGATGTGGAAATGCTGGGGGAGGCCTGGTCCAGGGGTGCGGTGGGCGCGGCGGTCAACGTGCTCGGTGAGCGCATCGGCGGTGCGGGCGGCGTCTCGGCCGCGCTGGACCTGGGCTACCGGTACGAGGATGCGAATGAAGGGCGGTCCGCCGCGCTGGTGGTGCGCGACCTGGGGACGCCCGTGCGGGGCCGGCCCATTCCCGTCGCGGGGCAGGCGGGGTTCGGCCAGCGGATCGCGGACTGGAACTTCAGCGTGGACTTTCTGACCGCCGTGGACGATGTCTTCCGCCTGCGCGCGGGCGTCGAGTGGACCTACACGATGGAGAGCGGGGGGGTCACCCTGCGGGGGGGCGCCCAGCACAGCTTTTCCTCCGACCTGATCGCGCCGCTGGCGGCGGGACTGGGCTATCGGTTCGCCCTGCCGGGCGGATTCGAGGTCACGCTGGAATACGCCTGGTCCCCCGTGCGCGGCTTCAACGACCTGCAGGCGGCCAGCATCCGGGTCGCCCTTTGATCCGCGCGGCCGCGGTGGCCCTCCTGCTGGCGGTCGGGGCCCGCGCCGATGCGCCGGTCCAGTCGGCCGCCGTGCCCACGGCGGAAGCCGCCCCGGCCGTGGCCCCTGATTCGACCAGCCTGCCCGCGGAGCGCCCCGCCCTCCCTCTCACCTCGACCCACTGGCGCATCCGGCCGTATATCGGGATCTCGACGGTGAGCATGGGTGGCGTGGACAATCTTCCCCGCGATGACGTCAAGTACCTGGAGCCGAGTTGGACCAATGCCTATGGGGCGACGGTGACCAGCCGGAAGCGCCGGCCGAGCCGGGTGGGATTCATTGAAGGGCTCGACGCGGCGTTCGAACTCGATTCGATGGTTGCCGCGCTGGTTCGCATTGGACGACTCGAAACAATGGAAGGCATTCTCCGTACCGTGGCCGAGGGTGGGGGCCACACGATCACGGATGAGTGGTATACCTCCGCCCGGCTCTCCCTGCTGGGCGGGGGGGCGGCGTTCCTCCTGCCGCTCACCCGCCGGACCCGGTTGAATGTCACGCTGTTCCTCGGGGCCGGGCTCGCGGATATTCGGCTGGACCACCGGCTGAAGAACACCTATCCGGATGGCAGTGTCGCCATCTCGGAGGGGGCGACGGAAGGAACGGGGACGACGTTCATTCCGGAATTCGGCTTCGAACTGGAGCACGAGATCACCGAATCCCTCCTGGCGGGTGTCAGTGCCTCGGTGCGATTCGGGGGGGTGGAATCCTTCACCAGCCGATTCAACACCTCGATTAATGTGTTCAACGTGCCCGAGTCCGGGGCCGGCGCTCCAATCCGTGACGTGAATGGGAACACGCTGGGCGCGAATTTCGACGGGCTGGTGCTGGCCGCGTTCCTGACCGCCCGCCTCTGACCCCCGCCGCGCCCCTCCCGCCGCTGTCCCTCGTGGACGGCCACGGCTATGCCTACCGGGCGTACTTTGGCCTGCCCCGGCTGGCGAACCGGCGGGGCCAGGCCACCCAGGCGGTCTACGGCTTTGCCATTTTCCTGCACCGACTCATGCGCGACCCGGGGATGGAGATCGCCGTGGCCTTCGATCCCCCGGGGCCGACCTTCCGGCACAAGGCGTTCAAGGATTACAAGGTCCAGCGCAAGCCGACCCCGGAGGACCTCATCTCGCAATTCCCCCTGGTGGACGACCTGGTGGATGCCCTGGGCTTGCCGCGCATCGAGACGCCCGGGTTCGAGGCGGATGACGCGTTGGCCACCCTCGCCCTGCGTGCCGCAGCCCAGGGCCGGCGGGTGATCGTCTACAGCGGCGATAAGGACCTGCTCCAGCTGGTGGGCCGGGGTGTCTGTGTCGCCGTGCCGAGCCCCAAGGCCGGAACGGCGGACCCGCCGGATGCCTTTGACGAGGCGGCGGTCCGCGAGAAGTGGGGCGTGCCCCCGACCGGAATCCGGGAATTGCTCGCCCTGATGGGCGACACCTCGGATAACATTCCCGGTGTGCCGGGCGTGGGGCCCGTCCGGGCGGCGGAGCTTCTCAACCGGTTCGGTTCGGTGGACGGCATCTTCCGGCGGCTGGGCGAGATCACCCAGCCGGCCCTGCGGACCAATCTCGCGGCCGCGGAAGCCCTCGTGCGGCGGAACCTCGACCTGGTCGCCCTGCGCACCGATGTGCCGGTTCCGGCCGATTTGGCCCGCCGTCCCATGGACCTGCCCCGGTTGCGCGCGCTCTACACCGACCTGGAATTTTCCCGCCTGCTGGCCGCACTTCCCGCACCCACCGTGGAGGAGGCAGCGGCGGTTCCGGACCACGCGGCGCCGGTTGGCCCGGCGGTCGGGACCGTGGCGGGGGCTGACGCCGGGCTGGTGGCCGCGGTTTGCGCCGGCGGGGACATCCTCCTGGCCGTGACGCAGGGGGGCGGCCCCGGCCTCGCCGTGGCCGCGGGAGGGAAGCGGTGGCACCTGCCGGCGACGGCGGAAGCGTTGGCGCCGCTGGCCGGGTGGCTGGCCGACCCCGCCGCCCCCAAAATGGTGGCGGACGCCAAGGCGCTGGCGCGGATGGCCCAGGGCCTGGGCCTCACCCTGGCCGGGGTGTCCTTTGATGCCACGCTCGCCGCCGGCCTGCTGGGCGAGCGGGGGGCGGCGGGTGAGGAGGGCGAACTTCCCTCACTGGAAGCAGGCCGCCTGCTGGATGCGTTGGTGGCGGACCTGCCCGGCCTGCGGGCCCGCCTCGAGGCGGCCGGCA
>JAHFSL010000016.1 GCA_023265785.1 Candidatus Coatesiibacteriota bacterium
CCGCGCCTTCGATTCACTGCATGTTTCGCCGCCCCGGATGGACTATCAGATGGGCGAGTTCCGGGAGTTCCAGTGGCGGCCGCTCGCCGAATGGCTGCGCCACCCGTGGGAACTCACCCGCATTTCCGGCCTCTCAAATAATTCCGCGTGCGGCGGGCTCTTCCTGGCGCTTCTGCCCCTACTCCTGCTATTCGGCGGCGTGCCCGAACCGCTTCGCATCCTGGGAATCGTCGTGTTGGGGCGCTACCTGCTCTGGAGCAACGTCTCGAACATCGTCCGGTACTTCGCACCGGGCCTCGCCCTGCTGGGCGTCATGGGGGCGGTCTGGATCGAGGGCTTCTGTGCCCGGCGGCCCTACGCCCAGACGGCGGGACGGCTGATCGTGGCGGCGGGGTCGGTGGTCAATCTGATCGGCACCCTGCTGGTCGCCCAGGCCAGCGTGGGATTCTTCGGCACCTTCGTCGGGAGCGAGCCGGCGCGCGACTTCCGCCTGCGCGAGCGGTCCGGGTATCCCTGCCCGCCATACGCCGCCTGCGAGGTCATGAACCGGGCCCTGCCCGCGTCGGCGGGAGTCTTGTTTGTGGGCGAGGCGCGCGGCGCGTTCTACCGCGGACCCGTGGTGGCGGCCACGGTCTTCGACTTCCCGCCCCTGCTGGACATCTGCACGGAATCGCAGGATCTGGCGCGTGTACACCGGCGCTTGCGGCAGATGAATGTCCGCTACGTGTTTTATAACGGCGCCGAGGCCCAGCGCATCGCCGGGTACAAGATCTTCGACTGGCCCGATGCCCGGTCCCGCGCCCTCTTCGAGGCGTGGTGGGCGGGCCACCTCGCGCTCCGGTGGAAGGGCGGCTGGCTCGAAGTTTACGAAATCGAGCCGCAGGGCGTGAACCGGCGGACCGCCCCGCTCCAGTTCGTGCAGGCGCCGTGGGCCGAGTACGAGGTGCTCGAGGGGCTGGAACGCCGGTGCGGCGAGGCCATGCGGACGGCCCGGTGGGACGAGGCGGCGGCGCTGGCCGCCGAGCTGGTCCAGCGCGCCCCCGGCGTGGCGCACGCCCACGAACTGCTGGCGCAGGCGCTCGCATACCGAAATGCCGACCGCCGGGCGCTCGACGAGTTCCGGACCGCCGAGCGGCTGGGGCTGGTCTCGCCCCAGATCCACTACAACGAGGCGGTCATCCTGCGCCGCCTTGGCCGTGAGGCCGACGCCTCCCGCGAATTGCAAGCGGGCACGGCCCTGGAACGCACCCTCGGGGAGTGGAACTAGATCCCATAGAAAGCCCCTTTTTGGCTGACGGGCATCTTTGACTCTGTGTCCAGCCTCCTGTAGTCTCGTGGGCAGTGCTGAAACTTCGGTTCCCGCCTGCCGTGCTGGCAGGGGTTGGCCTGTTGGTGGCCCCTGTGCAGGCCGATCCGGCATGGAACTTCGTGGCCCCCATGCCCACTCCGCGGTACGCACTGTCGTTCGCTTCTCTTGGTCAAACTCTGTATGCATGTGGCGGCACGAACGGGACTCCAATGACAACCGTCGAAGCCTACAACCAGGCATCGAATACCTGGGTGACGAAGGCCAGCCTGCTGACGCCCCGCTACTATATGGGGACGGCGATCGTGGGCGGCACGCTCTATGTCATGGGCGGTGCCGATAGCTCAACGATTCTTGCGTCCATGGAGGCCTACGACCCCGCGACTGATTCGTGGGTGACCAGAGCCGCTTTGCCGACGCCCCGCAGTGGACTGGTGGCCGCGGCCATCAACGGGTTGCTCTACACGGTCGGCGGATCAAACGGGAGTGCACTCCCGACGGTCGAGGCGTACAACCCGGTTCTGAATACCTGGACGACGAAAGCCAGCATTCCGGAGCTGGTTTCCCAGCCCGCCGTGGCGATCCTTGCGGGCACGCTCTATATCTGTGGAGGCGTGGATGCCGCAGGGAATCCCACTAGTTCCGTCTATTCCTACGACCCGCCGTCCGACTCATGGACACAGAGGAACACCCTGCTGATGGCGCGGGGCGGGGACTGTGCGGTGACGGTGGGTGGCGTCATCTATGTCATGGCGGGGCAGGATCCGGGCAGTCTGGTCCTCTCCTCCGTCGAAACTTACAGCGCAACGAATGGTGTATGGTCCTCTGCCACCAGCCTCACCTCGGCGCGCTTCATGCCGGGCGCCGCATCGTTGGGCGGGACCATCTATGTGGTCGGCGGTCTCTCCGCGAGCGGGTACGAGGGTTCGATGGAGGCCGGCGTCGTCGCCGGGTATGTTCCGCCACCCCTGACGGCCCAATTGCAGGTGGCACTGGTGGCCAGACCTTCACAGGGTTTTCCGGGAGAACCGCTGACGGTGCATCTGACCGTGAGCAATTCGGGAGTTGCTTCGGCAACGCTCTTTGCTCCCGCTCTCATCCGGACACAGGTCCCGACGGCAATCTATTCCCAAGACGGACCATTTCCTTCCGCGGTGCGGGTCCTGGGGCCGGGCCAGGTTGTGGACTACATCTGGACGCTGAGCCTCACCGGGCTGGCGACCGACTATCTGACGGCCAGCATCACGGGGACGGATTGGGGGACCGGCGGGCCGCTGGCGGCTTCGGCGCTCGGCACGCTGACGGGGGCATGCAGTTCAGGGACGCTCGCGTGGAGTTCCGTGACCGGGATGTCGGCGGCGCGCACCTATGTGGATGGGGTGGCGGTGGATGGAAAGATCTACTGTATCGGCGGGAACAATGCCGGGGGGAGCCCGACCAATACGAACGAGGCCTACGATCCCCTGACTGACACCTGGACGCCTCGCGCGAACATGCCCACCACCCGTCGCAACATGGCGCTCGCCAGGCTGGGCGGAACCATCTACGCCATTGGAGGCTGGAACGGAACCCAGTTGACGACCGTGGAGGCGTACGACACCGCCACCGACACCTGGACGACTCTGGCACCGATGCCGACGGCACGAGAGTGTGCGGCGGCGGCTCTGTGGGGAAAGATTTTCGCCATTGGGGGATCAAATGGCGCCAGTGCGCTCTCCGTGGTGGAGCGGTATGATCCCGCCTCCAATTCCTGGACGACGCGATCCAGCCTGCCGGTGGCCCGGTGGGGATTGCGGGCCGTTGGCGTCGAGGCGTCAGGCTTGGGCGGCGGATATCCCGGGAAGATCTATTCATTGGGTGGCGGCACGCCCGGGGGAACGGTCACGCCATTCATCGTCGAGGAGTTCGATGACAGCGCGAATGCATGGACGCCAAAAATGCCGCGCCCGGGTGGGCAGGAGCAGTGGTTTACCGCACAGCCGGTGGATGGGGTGATCCACACGCTGGGTGGCACGGCCAACAACGCCAGCGCGTCGCTTGCTTCCTACGATCTCCTGACTGATTCCTGGTCCAATGGAACCAGCCTGCCAGTCGGGCGTTACGCTCCGGCTTCCGCCGTGCTGGGCGGCAAGCTCTATGTGGTCGGCGGCACCAACAGCAGTGGAACCGTCCTGGCGACCGCCGATGTCGCAACCTTCACCTGCACCCCGGCTGGCGCGCCGGCGGTGCTGGTGGGGAGCGTCGCGGCGATTCCATCGTCGGTCACCGTTGGCCAGTCGTTCATGCTGGTGCTGACGGTTTCGAATACCGGCGGCAATGCGGCGACGGGGGTCACCGCGCTTGGCATTGACGGTCACGGCACCGGAGGCGCGGCATATCTGGCGGGGCCGGCTCCGGCCACGGGCCAGACGATCAACCCGGGAGGCCTGGTGACCTTCACCTACACCCTGCAGGGAGCGGCGGCGGGCACGGTCCTATTTAGTATGACGGCGGTTGGGACCGATGCCGTGACGACGGCTCCGGTCATGACGGCCGGGGCGATCTCCGGCCCGGTCGTGGTCACGCCGGCCCCACCGGCGCCGCTGGTCTGGTCCTTCGTCGCCCCAATGCCGACCGCCCGCGCAGGTTTGGCAGTCACGGTATTGGGTGGGACGCTGTACGCCATCGGCGGCTCCAACGGTGGCAACCTGGCAACCGTCGAAGCGTACTATGCCGGGTCCAATATCTGGGCCGCCCGTGCGTCCATCTCGGGCGGCCGTAACATGGTCTCCTCGGCCACAGTGGGCGGGACGGTCTATGTGCTGGGCGGATCCAACGGCGCAGCCGTTGCGACCGTGGAAGCCTACGACCCCGCCACAAACACGTGGGCTGCGAAGGCATCGCTCTCCAGTGCCCGGGAGAGCGTCGGGTCCGCCGCCGTCAATGGATTGCTGTATGCCATCGGGGGAGCCAATGGCCCACCGGTGGCAACCGTGGAGGCATACGACCCAGCGACAAACACATGGACACCGAAGGCGAACATGCTGGCGCCCAGGAACCTGCAGGGCATCGTCGTCGTTGGTGGAACTATTTATGCCTGCGGCGGGAATGACGAGGCCAGCGCCGCGTCCAGCTCCGTGTATGCCTACGACACGGCCACGGATTCGTGGACGGTCAAGGCGCCCCTTCCTTCACCGCACGGGTGGACTTCCGCCGCGGTCGTGAACGGCGTGATCTATGTGACCGCGGGAAACTCGGGAGGCCTGCTCTCCACGGTGGAGGCGTATGACATCACCTCCAATTCTTGGAGCACCAATTCCAACCTGAACACGGCCCGCTGGATTCTTGGAACCGCGAGGATCGGCGGAACGGTTTATGTCGTGGGTGGGTCGCCCTCCAGCGGCTACCTGGCGTCAGTCGAGGCCGCCCCGGTGCCGGGGTATATTGCCCCCGCCGTGCCGGCTCAATTGGTTGCGAGTTTGTCGGTGAATCCGCCGACCTCGGCCACCGGGCAGAGCGTGACTGTCACCCTGACATTCAGCAACACGGGCGGGACCTCAGCAACGGCGCTGGTGCCCTCGCTCAGCGCCATCCTCGGGGGTGGACTGGTCACGCTCCAGAGTGGGCCGACGCCGGCCAGCGTCACGCTCCTGCCGCCCGGGACCACGACCGCGTTCAATTGGGTCTACCTGACCTCGTCCGTCTCCGGCGGAACGGCGGTCTTCAGTGCGACGGTCACCGGTCAGGATTTCCTGACGATGGCGCCAGTCAGTGCCATGGCGGGCGCCGGACTCACGGTGACCTATACGCCGGTACCCGGTGGAGTCATCTGGACGACCCGGCCGTCGATGCCGACCTCCCGGTGGACGCAGGCAGGAGCCGTGCTTGGCGGCACGGTCTACGTGATCGGTGGGGCGCCGACGACGGGAGGCTACGCTTCGGTGGTAGAAGCGTTCGATACGGCGGCGAACGCCTGGACTACCAAGGCATCGCTCCTGATGACGAGTTCCTCGCTCGCCGCGGTGACGCTGTCCGGTTCCATCTATGCCATGGGCGGGAACAACTGCGGCGGATGCGACCTGGCGATGCTCGAGGTGTACGACCCGGTCACGAACACCTGGACCGCGAAAGCCAACATGCTGTCGCCGCACGGCTTTACCGCCGCCGCCTCCGTTGGGGGAACCATCTATGTGGTGGGCGGGCGGAACAACGGACCGCCGATCGGGAACGTTGAAGCGTACGATCCCGTCACGAATTCATGGACGGCGCTGGCGAGCATGCCGACTGCAAAGTACCAGCACGCCGCCGTGACCCTCGGCGGAACGATCTATGTGGTAGGCGGTGACGCGGGCGCGGGATCGGTGGCTACCATGGATGCCTACTATCCGGCGACGAACACCTGGGCGGCCAGGGCGCCGATGCCAACGGCCCGGGCCGGCGTATCAACGGTGGCGGTCGGCGCCACGATCTATGCAATCGGCGGCAGCGGCGGGGCATCCATGTACACCACTGTCGAGGCCTACGATCCCGGCACCGATACCTGGACGACCGTCACGCCCATGCAGATCAAGCGGTGGGAAATGGCCGCCGCCGCGATCGGTGGCACGATCTACACCTTCGGCGGCTATGACGGTGCCTCGGTACCCGTCGGACAGACTGTCGAGTCGGGGGTGGTTGCGGGATTCGTCCCTCCCCCGCCGCCCACGGCGCAACTGGCCGCATCGCTGGTTCTGCCCACATCAATCACGGTGGGGCAGTGGTTCACGTTGGGGCTGAGCGTGACGAACACGGGCGGCAACACCGCCAACGGCGTTGTGCCGACGCTGGGAATCACGAGCGGGAGTGTGTATGCGACCTTGCAGAGCGGACCGACTCCTCCAGGCCCCCTCAACATTCTGCCCGGCGGGGCGACCATGTTCGTCTGGACCTACAGCACGGCGGGCCAGGGGACCATGGTCTTCTCGGTCACCGTGCAAGGTCTGGACGCGATCACCTCGGCCACGGTGACCGGAACGGCCGTCGGTTCGCTGACGTCCACCACCACGGGCTGTCCGCCGGTGGCAGTGACGGTGGCGGCCACCCAGACGCCGGCATCGCCAGTAATCGGGTCGCCAGTCACGTACCGGATCGTAGTCACGAACACCGGAGCCGGGACGATCACCGACTTGACGATCACAGATACCGTCTCGCCGGTTGTGGCGGTCCCGGTTGGCGATCAGCCCGTCGGGTTCGCAGCGCCGACGGTGACCGGCGGAGCGTCCGTGACGCGATTCGTCTGGTCGCGTTCGGGGTTTACGATGAATCCGGGGACGGCGTTCACCTTCACCATTTCCGGGACCGTGGGAACCGTGTGCGCCACCGTGGGCGTCGGCAACACGGTATTCCTGACAGCGGGATCCGTCTGCACGGCGACCTCATTGCAAAGCAACGCCACGGGATTCTCGCTCACGCTCCCGACCATCAGTTTCGCGGTGACCAAACAGCAGGTGGCCCCGGCCGGAATCGGGTCCCCGGTGGTCTACCGTGTCATTATCCAGAACACGAGTTCCACGACGGTCACGAATCTGGTCGTGACCGACACCGTCTCGCCGGTCATCATGAGCGCATCGGCGATGGAGCCCGCCGGGTTCCCGACACCGATCGTCGCCAGCATCGCCTCGGGGACGAACTTCTTCTGGTCGGCTGGCGGGATCCAGTTCTTTCCGAACGCCGTGTGGACCTTCACGATCTCCGGGACAGCCGGAGCGGTGTGCGTGGGCACCACGGTGTCCAACACGGCCTTCATGTCCGGTGGCGATTCCTGCGTGCAAAGCAGCGCCTACTCCAATGCGGTGGCGTTTGCCCTGTCAGTGCCCACCCTGTCGTTCACCGTCGTGAAGACCCAGACACCTGCCTCGCCGGGTCCGGGTTCTCCGGTGGCGTACACGATCGTCGTCACCAACACGGGCGGCGGGACCATCACCGGAGTGACGGTGACGGACACCATCTCCCCTGTCATTACGGCGGCGACCGGGGACCAGCCGGCGGGATTTGGGGCGCCCGTGGTCACGGGGGGGGCGTCCGGTACCAAGTTCGCCTGGAGTAACGCAGCGGTCTCCTTTGGCCCCGGTCAAACCTATACCTTCACGATCACGGGTACCGTCGGCACCGTGCTCTCGCAGACCCAGGTTTCCAACACGGGCTACGTGACAGGTGCCAACGCATGCGCGATGTTGAGCAACTTCACCAGCGCGGTGGGATTCACGGCGACACCGGCCGGAACTCCCGCGGTTCTGGCGGCCTCGCTTGTCTTGCCGGCGACGCCCACGGTGGGGCAGTGGTTCACGGTCGGCGTCAGCGTGACCAACACGGGGGGGACGGCGGCGAATGCCGTGCTGCCGGACCTGGGCCTCTCCAGTGGCGGCGGGCTGGTCGTGCTGGAAAGCGGCCCCACGCCGCCCGGGCCGCTCACCATCGGCCCCGGTGGGGCGACGCTGTTCTTCTGGACCTACAGCACGGCGGGTCAGGGGACGATGTATTTTACTGCCACCATTCAGGGTCTTGATGCCGTCTCGTCGGCGACGGTGATGGGAACTGCCGTCGGTTCGCTGACCGCCACCGTCACGGGCTGTCCGGCAGTCAGCTTCACGGTGGTGGCCACTCAGAGCACGACCGGGGGAATCGGCGCCGCAGTCTCCTATCGCGTGGTCGTGACGAACACCGGCGCCGGGACGCTCACGGACGTCATGGTGGTGGACACGATGTCGCCGCTGGTGGTCGGCGCGAGCCAGAGCTTCCCGGCGGGCTTCTCTCCCGCCGCGGTCACGAGCGTGGCGGGCGGAACGCAATACGTGTGGAGCGGGACCGGATTGACGTTCCTGCCGGGGATGACCCTGACTCTTACGCTGACCGGAAGTCTCGGCCTCGTGTGCGGGGCCACCTCGGTTTCCAGCACGGCCTATGTTGTCGTGGCCTCCGCATGCGCACAGGCGAACGCGATTGCGACGACCGGCGTGGTCACGGTGCTTCCGGCCGTCACCGGCCTGCAGGTCGTGAAATTGCAGACGCCAGCATCGCCGCCAACGGGCAGTCCAGTGACGTACCGGATCGTGGTCGCCAATACGGGGACGGCAACCATCACCTCGCTGACCGTCAGCGACACCGTGTCGCCGGTCGTGACCGGCGTGACCACGGATCAGCCGGCCGGGATCGGAGCACCGGTCATGACCGGAGGCGCGTCGGCCACGCGGATTCATTGGAGCGGTTCCGGGCTTACCTTCGTTCCCGGCATGATTTGGTCTTTTACAATCGCGGGAACCGTGGGGGCGGTCGGAGTGCCGACCGCGGTGTCCAATACGGCCTTCATCGTGGGCATCAGTGATTGCAGTGCCACCACGATGCAGACCATCCCCATCGCCTTCACGGTGACGTCCGCGGGGTCGTCGGCGGTGTTGGTGTCCTCGCTTCTCGTGCCCCCATCCGCATTCGTGGGCCAGTGGTTCACGGTGGGGTTGAGCGTGACGAACACGGGCGGGAATGCTACCATCGGCGTGGCGCCCGACCTGGGGCTGTCCAGCGGTGGTGGATTGGTGGTGCTGGAGAGCGGGCCGACGCCGCCCGGGCCGCTCACCATCGGCCCCGGTGGGGCGACGCTGTTCTTCTGGACCTACAGCACGGCGGGGGCGGGGGCGCTCTTCTTCACCGCGACGGTGCAGGGGCTGGATGCGCTGACCTCGGCGACGGTCATGGCCGCGGCCACCGCCCCGATGACGGCGTCGGCCACCGGCTGTGCGGCGTTGAGTTTCACCGTCGTCACCACGCAGTCGCCCGCGGCACCGGGGATCGGCGCCGCGGTCACGTATGGCATCGTGGTCACCAATACGGGCGCGGGCATCATTACGGACCTCAGCCTCACCGACACGCTGTCGCCCGTGCTCCTCGTGACGGGTCAGGACGTTCCGGTGGGATTCACGGCGGCGATGGTGACCGCGGTCGCCGGGGGCACCCGGTACGCGTGGAGCGGAACCGGGCTGTCGGTCACGCCGGGGACCGCGCTCACGTTCACCGTCACGGGAATCATGGGTACCGTCTGTGTGCCGACGCAGGTGGCCGCGACGGCGTTCGTGACCGCCTCCTCGGGATGCGCCCAGGCGAGCGGGCAATCCGGCGGCACGGGCGCCATGATCCAACCGGCAACGACCGGCTTGACGGTCAGCGAAACCCTGACCCCGGCGGCGCCCGTGCCGGGCGGGGGGATCACCTACCGCATCGTGGTGGCCAATACCGGGGCGGCGACGATGACGGGTCTGCTGGTCAACGAGATCATTTCGTCGGTGCTGGTCGGGGTGACCGCGTATGAGCCTTTCGGATTCAGTGCGGCGACCGTCGGACCCGCGGGAGGAGGGACGCAATACCTGTGGAATGCGCCCGCCTTCACGGTCCTTCCCGGCCAGTCCTTCACCTTCACGCTCACGGGAACCGTGGGGGTCGTCGGAAGCCCGGTCGTCATCTCAAATACCGTCTATGTCGTGGGAACCACCGACTGTGCCAGTCCGACGCAGACTTCGTCCCCCGTCGGGTTTACCGCCTCTCCCACGGGCGGCGCTCCGCTGGGGGCGTTCGCGGCGTTGCTTGCCACCCCCTCACCGGCGGTGGTCGGCCAGGTGTTCCCCGTGTCCCTCACCGTGACGAACACCGGTTCCGGCGCCGTTTCGACGGTCCTGCCGACACTCACGGTCACCTCGGGTGCCGGCAATGTGGCGCAGGTGTCCGGTCCGGTTCCCGCCAGTGTGGGGTCCCTCCCGGTGGCGGGGTCCCAGACGTTCGTCTGGACCTTCAGCGGGCTGGGGACCGGACTCGTGGTGTTCGCCGGATCCGTGACCGGCACCGATGCCACAACCTTCAATCCCGTCTTCGCATCAAATGTTCGCACCCTGAATATCTTCCCGCCGGCCGCCCTGGCGGCCTCGGTGGCGGCCGCGCCCTTCCCCGTGCCGGTCCGCCGGCGGGTGGTGGTGGCCCTGACCGTGACGAACACGGGCGGGGTCACCGCCACGGGCGTCACTCCCGCGCTGGCCGTCGCGGGTTCCACGCTGTTCCTTGAACTCCCGATGGGGCCAATCCCGGCCGGCCCCGTCTCCATTCCACCCGGTGGCGTCCAAACCTTCCTCTGGTCGTACAGCGTGTCGGGGGCAGGCCTCTTTGGGTTCAACGCGAATGCGGCGGGGACGGATGCGGTCAGCGGGTACCCGGTCGCGGCAGGTTCATCCGCCTCGGCCACCGCCTACGCGATGGCCATCCTGACGCCGGTCCTGTCCCTGTTCCCGCCCCAGCCGCATGTCGGCGAGGTCGTGACCGTCCACCTGGATGTTTTCAATGACGGGGCGGCCACGGCCACCGGCATTACGGCGTCGCTCGCTGCGCCCGGGGCGGGCGGATTCCTCTTCCCCCTGGTCTCTCTCGCACCGCAGTTCGTGGCGCAGATCGTGCCCTACGGCACGACGGCCTTTGAGTGGACGTTCAGCGTCACCGGTGCCGGTGGGGTGAACTTCGCCGCCAGTGTGGGCGGTGTGGACCAGGGCGTCCTGGGGCTGGCGCTGGGTGCTCTCGGCAATTACGGATTGACCATCGCTGCACCACAGACCGTGCAGGATCTCGTGCTGGGCCAGGTGGATTCCCCGGTCGCCCCGTTCCCCAACCCTGTGCCGGCGGGAAGCGATACGGTGGGCGTGGCGATGAAGTTGACCTTTGACGCGACTGTGATCACCGTTGAGGTCTTCAATGCCAATCTCGACCTGCTCTACAAAGGTGTCTATCATGATGTGAAGATCGCGGACGGAGGTGTTTCGCTGTCCGGAGTCCGCCAGTGGCCGCCGGGCGTGTATCTCCTGCGGGTGACGGCGGAGTGCGGCAATGGCAAGGCGCCCAAGGTGTTCCCCATGACCAAGGTGGTGGTTTCACCATGAGGCGACTGGCGGCGGTCATGTTGATGGTAGCCCTGGCAGGCGCGCGCGCGCAGGCTACGTCGCTGGAATCCTCCGAGCTGACCGCCGCGCGCAATGTGCGGGGGACCTTCCTCTCGCGCGCGGTCGGCGCGCGGCCGGCCGGCATGGGGGACGCCTATGTGGCCATGGCGGATGACGCCTCGGCCGGTTCGTGGAATCCCGCGGGTCTGGGACAACTTACGCGGTTCGGCTTTGTCGCCACCTATGACCATGTCAGCCAGGACACGGGACTGCGCTACCTGGCGGCCGGAATGCCCGCGGGGCCCGGGGTGGCGGGGGTCACGCTGACTTCGATGAGCTACGGCTCCTACGATGTCTTCGACAGCCTCGGCACGAGGACGGGAATCAAGGCGCTTTCAGACATCGGGGCGTCGGCGGCGTACGCGGTCGAGAATCCCGACTGGTCCGGGGGATTCGGGTGGTCGGGAATTTCGGTCGAGGTGGCGCGGGAGGCCGTTGGAACCACGTTGATTGGCGCCGGCGCCGGCACGCTGATCCTGCTGGGCGAACGGCTGAGCCTGGGCGCCGCCGTCCAGCATCTGGGGCCCCGGCAGGGCGGTTATGCCCTCCCGGGTGCCGCCCGGCTGGGGGCGGCGTGGATGCCGCGGGACACGATCCGCCTGATCGGTGAGGTGGCGGACAGTCTGGCGACGAAGACGGTGTGGGCCGCGGGAGGCTGCGAGGCGGTATTTGGCCAGCGGCTCGCTTTCCGGGCCGGGTACAGGGTAGCGGTCAATGGTCGGGCCGGCCCTGGCGTTTCCGGCTTTACGACCGGGCTGGGATTCAAGATCAGTGGATTTGGAATTGATTATGCCTATCAGCCGTTTGGGGCGCTGGCCACGAGTCACCGGGTTGCTCTCGTGTATGGAGCCGCATCGGGCCAGGCGGCGATGCCATGACGGACATCCGGCGTCGCTCCGCCGTCGCGCCACGCGCGGTTTTGGTCGCCTTGCTGGCCGCCGCGGTGCCCGTGGGCGCACTCGGTGCCGGCATTCCGGTCGTCGCCGCCGGCGAAAAACCGCACATGTTCCTGGCGTCCATGAAGGGCATGGTGCGCGTCGCACGGGCAGGAACCGATGAGTGGCGCAAGCCCGTGCCGCCGGAGCCCCTGAATCCCGGCGATCGCGTGAGTGTCATTGTCGGCCGGGCCCAGCTTGAATTCGATGATGGAAGCGTGGTGGTCTTGAGCAGTCGGACGACCCTTGAAATCAAGGACATGAATTCGGGAAAGGTTGCCGGGTCGCGGAAGGTCGTCTTGAGTCTTGCGCGGGGACTTATCCGGGCGATCGTCCACCGGCTCAATCCCGACGATGCGTTCGAGGTGTCCTCCCAATACGCGCTCGCCGCGGTCAAGGGAACGGATTTCGCCTTCGACGGCCGCGGGGTCACGGTGCTGTCCGACCGCGAAGACGGGGGCCGGCACCAGGTGCAATTGTCGGATCCGGAGAGCCGGACCAGCGTCCTGGTGTCCGAAAATATGACGGCGGCGGTGCGCAACGACGGGACCCTTGAGACCCCGCACGCGGCGGAGCCGCGCCGCCTGGACGAGCTCCGGCAGGCCCTCGAACCGGCGCGGCCTTCCCCCGCCAGCGGGGTTACGCCGGCCGTTCCCGGTGGCGGGAATGTGAACGCGGCCTCGCCCCGGGCTGCGACCCCGGCGTCCCCCGCGAATCAGGGCGGGGGAGCCGCGCCTGCTTCCGGGGTGACCCCTGCGGTGCCGGGTGGCGGCAACGAGCATGCGGAATCGGATCATGCCGCCACGCCCGCGTCGCCCGCGGACGAGCGCGCGGCGGCGGACGAGCCCGCCGGGACGCCCGCCGAGCCTCCGGCGGCGGATGCGGTGGATCGGGCGATTATCACCGGAGACCAGGCGCCCACACCGCCGCCCGCGCCCGTGGAGGACACGTGCGGGTGCGGGTGCACGGGGGGGAGCGCCAAGTGCAAGTGAGACGCACCCGTGATCTGGCGGTTCTGGCCGGTGTGGTCCTGGCCATGGCGGGGGGATCACCGGCCATGGTGCTCGCTCCCTCGATGACCGCCGTGCAGGGCTACAACGACAACGTCAACGCGAAGCCGGACGAGGCGGCCCCCGGGGTCCTGCAGGAGCGCAGTTCCTATGTCCTGCTTCAGCCGGGCGTGCGAATCGTTGTGCCCCTGTCCAGCGCCGTGGCCGCCGGTGTGCGGTATCAGGCGGAATGGGAACGGTATGACGCGGCGGTCAGCGGAAACAGCCTCGGGCAGACCGGCTCGACCGACCTGGGGGTGACCGCGGGTCCCTGGCGGGGCAGCATGGCGGGTTCCTACACCGTGCGCGCGTATTCCGGCATCGTGGATGACCAGGGCCGGGAATTCCTGAACCAGCATGCCATCCGGGGATCCCTGGGCAACGACCTGACCCTGATGCAAGGCCGGCGGCTCTTCCTGACCGCAGGTGGCGCCATGACCCGCCGCACCTATCCCGCCTACCTCGTCATCACCGATCCATCGGCACCGGGGGAGCGGCATCCGCGCGGGGCGGACCAATTCTCGCTTTCGGCGGGCCCTGGAAGCCAGGTGACCCCCTGGCTGCTCGTGGCGGGAACCTGGCAGATGTCCTCCGACCGCGAGAATGCCCTGGCCCCGCAGGGGTTGCGCTACGCCGACTTCTTCTCGTACAGGTCGCAGGGTGGTCAGATGCAGGCGACCCTCCAGCCCCTTGCGGCCCTCCGGCTGGACCTGACGGGAATGATTCAGCGTCGGCGGTTCACCGGCCGGCTGGATGCCGCCGGCACGGGACATGCCGCGGCGAACATGGCCGTTGCGGGGGCGGGCGCCACATGGACGTTCCATCGCGGCGCCTCGGTCGTCCTGGAATACCAATTTGTCCGGTACGATGGCGGCTCCCCCACAAGCAGTTTCTCGTCAAATCGGCTGACCGCCGGCATGCAACTCGCGGAATCCTTCAATCTCTTCGCGCCCGCGCCTGCTCTGGTGTCCGGGGGTGAGACGGCCGTGCCACCGGCCATGGGAACCGGGAGAGTCGTCCCCGAATCGAAGGCCATCTCCGCTGAGGAGGAATTGCAGGAGGCCCGCTCCGCGTACGACCGGGCTGAATACGATGAGGCGATCAGGCGGGTGGAGGCCATCGTCGCGACGGCGCCCGCCAACTGGCGCGCCTGGGGGCTCCTGGGCAATATTCACCTGAAGATGGGTTCCAAGAAAGCGGCCCTGACGGCCTACCACCGGTCGCTCTCCTTGAACCCCGAGAACACCCAGCTCAAATCGTGGATCGAAAAACTCGAAAGCGAGTGAGCCCGCCGGTCCGCGAGGCGGCAGGCATTCCCGGTGACGTACCGGAGCGGCGGTGGGCCTGGTGGGTCGGGGGGGCCCTCGGAGGGCTGGCGGGAATCCTCTGGGTATCCAGTTTCAGGGAGGGGCCTGCACGTTCGCTACCCCGCTGGGTACCGATGGGGTCCGCCTGGCTGGCCCTGGCCGGTATGGCGGTCGGGTTGGCGGATTTTGTCCGGCTGGC
>JAHFSL010000267.1 GCA_023265785.1 Candidatus Coatesiibacteriota bacterium
GCGCCGAAGGCGCCCCGCCCGCTCCGGGCGCCCGCGACCGCCGTGCGGGAAGTCGCCTGGGCGTCGATTCCCTGACCGGTGCCATGTGCAATATTATCCAACTATTTGTCAATCCCGTCTATTGCCCCGGCGGGGGCTGGAACCCCACGATGGTCCCGGGCGGTCGCGCTGGCGGCGCCCCGGGGCGGGGAGGCGGAGGAGGCAGGATGGGACGGACGATCGGGGTCGGAGCGGGGCGGCGGGCCCGCCGATCCGCCCGTGTCGCGACAGCCCGGTTCGCCGCGATGATCATCGTCGGGGTGGCGATGAGCCCTGGGCCTGCCGGGTGCGACTGCATCCTGGACCTCCAGTCAAATCCCGTTCCCCCGTTCACCACCTTTGACACGCTGTTTCCGAATTGGGTTGACGCCCCCGCCGCGGCCTTCACGATGGTGGAATGCGACGATGCGGTCTGCACGGCCTGCACCACGAGCACGATCGTGGCATTGACGATCCTGAACTACGGCACCGCGACCGGCGGGGCGGCGGGCGACGTGACGGGCCTCTCGTTTTCCGTCGTGTGCGGCAGCAAGACCAACGTCGGCCCGCTGGCGATGACCTATGCGGGCATCTGGGCCGGGCGGGCGGCCTGGACCTGGACCGGCTCCATCGCCTGGGGCGCCAACCCGTGCAACGGCCCCGGCTTCTCGTGTGCCTGCGGGGTGGATGTCCAGGTCTTCGCCGACATCGGCCCCTGCCCGACGGCCGGCCGGACCGTCAACCTCGGGCCGGGATTCAACGACGTCCTCAATCCGGGCTGGCCGGGAGGCATGTACGACTCCTGCGCCTGCGCCGGGCCGTGGAGCCAGGTGCAGTTCGGCGTCAAGACCATCGACTACATTTCCAAGGTAGCGGACCGGGACACCGCGGCGCCGGGAGACACGATCAATTACACGATCTATTATGGGCGGCCCGGGTCAGTGGCCCTGGCGTCGATCACCATCACCGACACCCAGCCGCCCTTCACCCACCTCCTGCCGGGCATCGGAACGCCCCCCGACCCGGGCTGGGACCCCGACCCGGGTCCGCCGTTGCGTCTGCGGTGGACGGATGCGACCGTCTCGCCCGTGACCGGCGGGCCCACCGAATCCGTGACCTTCGCCCTGACCGTGGACTGGGGCAACGGCGAGGCATTTGAGCCCGGCTCCGGCGACGTCGCCGCCCCCGAGGGAACCTTTCTCACCAACCGCGCGCAGATGGCGTGGGCCCCCTCGCCCGCGTGCGCCTCCGGACACGTGTCCCTGCCAACCCTGACCAGCGTCCAGCGGTTCCTGTTCTGGAAACTCGGGGACAACGACATCCTGTTTGCGAACGCCTTCGGCCAGCCCGCGGACGAAATGACCTACTCGATTTTCGTCAAGAACCTGTCCCCGACGAAGACCTGGTGGAACGTCTCGGTGTGGGACACGGTCCCCGCCGAGGTCGATCCCTGGGGCGCCGGGTACGGCCTGGAGGACGCGTGCACCGGGTGGACCATGACCCCGAGCGGGTGCGCGGCCGCCTCGGCCGGGTGGTACCTGACCGGGGCCAAGACCACCGTCCTCACCTGGCGGATGGACATGCCGCCGCAGGCCACGCTGGAGCTCCGCTGGAAGGCGGCGGTCCGCCCGGCCGCCACCGCGGGCGCGACCGCCGTCAACATCGCAAGCGTCCTGGAAAACGGTCTGGCAGGGATCGTCGGCGGCACCGGGAGTTCCGTCACGCCCCGGCAGTTCACGCACCAGGCGGCGATTGTCCTCCAGACCACCTATGTGAGCTACCTGTCCCTGGCCGCTGCCAGCGCAAATTTCTGGGGGTGCAACAACACGGGGGGCGCCGAGGGATTCACCACCCAGAGTTTCTGGATCTCCTTCTTCCCGCTGAACAAGAAGGCGGATTTCAATCTTTACGAACAGTTGCACTTCGGCGACGCGTTCGAGGCGGCTGGCGGTGCGAGCCCCCCCATCACGGCCTTCGTGGGGGGGTGCATGACGGGAGGCGCCCCGTGGATTCCCGGCTGCAAGGTGGAACGCGCGCCGGCCTACTACCGGCCCACGGCCTATGCCGCGTGCGCGTCCGCGACGAACATCCACTTTCTCTGGAAGCTCGTCTCCAACTCACCGATGCTCTGGGAACTGACGACGGGCGCCATGGCGGGGGCGGATGACCGGTCGACCTACCAGGGGACCACCAGCCTGACCTACGCGGGCTTCGCGACGTACGGGTACTCGCTGGTCGGCCTCTATCCCCAGCAGACCGACGCGCTCTATCTCATCAACACGTCGCCGGCCACGCCGACGACCCTCCACGTGTTCCGCTGGGACCCGCTGACGCTCGCCTGGGTGTACCGGGCCACGTCCGATGTCAACCTCGAGAGCCAGTGGCTCTACAATCCGGATGTCCAGGGCGCGTACCGGGTCATTTCCTCGGACGCCCCGATCATCATCCAGAAAGGGTATCCGGGGATGGGCGTCGGCGGTTCGTTCAACGATTCCGGGGAGCAGTCGCCCAACAAGGAGAACGGGTACCTGGTGTCCACGACGGTGCCGGCGTCGTTCTACGCCTACGGTGCCGACTCCAACGACGGCGCCAGCCTGGTGGTGGGCAACGTCGGCGCGGCGAACGCCACCTACGAAATTTGGGAGTACACGTCCGACACCCCATCCCTCCCCAACCCGACCACCACCCACCTCACCGCACAGCTCCTCGGAAACTCAGGCCAATGGATCAAGATCGCGACGGATTCGGTCCCCACGGGCCTCGCCAACCCGGCGAACCCCCACGCCTACGGGCAGGGGTACGACCCCCTGCTGGCCGACCAGTACGCCCTGTACAAGGTGAAACTGCTCTCGGGTGGTCCCATCCAGGTGTACAACGGCCGGGATGTCTACAGCGGGTACGGCTGCGGCTCGGTCATGCACTCGGTGACCCCGCCGCTGGGCGTCCAGTTCTGGTTCCAGGAGGCGATCGGGTCGAATTCCTGCGGCGGCTCGGACCAGGATGTGATGACCCTCGACTTCTTCTGTCCCAAGCAGGGAACCGTTGTCACCGCGGTGTCCTCGGACGGGGCCTCGGAGAGTTACGCGACGCCGGGGGCGGACTCCTGCGTGTCGTTCAAGTCCCTCACCACCCCCGCCGCCTCCGCGACGAGGAATTGGCGGATCACGGCGGTCGGGGGCTCCATCGTCTCCGCACTGCAGATTCACTGCCAATTGGTGGAAAAACTCTACACGGCCCCGTTCCTCAACCTGGGAACGCATTACGTGATCATTGCCCCTCCGGTCGTGTTCACCGGCCAGTCGTTCTGGATCACGATCGTCGTCGCGGCCACCGGCGGAGCGACCCAAACCGACTACTGCGGCGTGACCTCCTTCACCTCAACGGATCCCGCCGCGGCCATCGGCGGCACCGGCCTGGACCTGGTCAACTACACCTGGGACAGCCTCACGGGCGGGTGCGGCTCCTCCCCGTACGACAACGGGGTGCACCTGTTCCTCAATGTGACGCTGTCCCGGCTCGGGCTCCAGACCCTGGTGGCCGTGGACACCGTTGACGGGTCGATCACCGGACTCACGACGATCATGGTGGTCGGCGCCGACGTCAAACTGACCAAGGAGCCCCGCCTGACCGTGGGCGCCTCCGGCGACACCGTCCAGTTCCGGATCTGCTGGAGCAATTATTCCTCGGCGTCGGCGTTTACCTTCGTGATCACCGACGCGATCCCCCAGGGAACCTCCTTCGTCCCCGAGGTCTCGAGCGCCGCCTTCAACTGCGGCAGCACCGATGGCGTGACACCGGTCGTCGCCTACTCAGCGACCGCGTCCGCAACCCCACCTGCGGCATTCACGACCGGCAATCCTCCCGGCGGGACGTACTGGCTGCGGTTCACGATCCCGCAGGCCGGTGTCCAAACCACAGGATGTGTGTGCTACCGGGTCTCCGTGAACTGATGCCGCGCGCCAGGGTTTGGGCGGAGACGGTTCGCCTGCCCACGTACGAGGCCGGGGAGCCCAATCCCAACCCCATGTTTCTGGAACAGCGCGCCTACCAGGGGTCTTCCGGCGCGATCTACCCCTATCCCGTCATCGACCGGGTGGGCCATGCAAAGCGGGACCGCCCCTGGAAAGCCGTCCACCTGGAAAACCGCTGGATCAAGGCCATGGTCCTTCCGGAGCTGGGCGGCCGCATTCATCGTGCCCTCGACAGGACGAACGGGTATGAATTCATTTATCACAATCACGTCATCAAACCCGCGCTGGTGGGGTTGCCCGGCCCGTGGCTGTCCGGGGGCATCGAGTTCAACTGGCCGCAGCACCACCGGCCCAATACCTTCGGGCCGACCGAGTGGACCATCGAGCGTCACGCGGACGGCTCCTCCACGGTCTGGTGCTCAGAAATCGACCGGATGGCCCGCACCAAGGGCATGCACGGTGTCACGATTCACCCGGACCGCGCCGTCCTGACGGTGAAAGTCCGCCTCTACAACCGCACGGCCCTGCCGCAGACGTTCCTCTGGTGGGCCAACCCGGCCGTCCACGTCAACGACGACTATCGGTCGGTCTTCCCCCAGGATGTGCGTGCCGTCCTGGATCATGGGAAGCGGGCCGTGTCCGATTTCCCCGTGGCCACGGGGACCTACTACAAGGTGGACTATTCCCCCGGTACCGACATCAGCCTGTACA
>JAHFSL010000268.1 GCA_023265785.1 Candidatus Coatesiibacteriota bacterium
ACTACCAGCCCTGGCCCATCCGGCGAGTGTATATCACGCTGGAACGCCAGCTGGCCCCCCGCACCGACTTCCTGTTCTCGGTCAGCCGGGAGGATATCGGGCGCGGCCTGCGGGCGGGCATCGGTCGGGCGGGCCAGTACCGGGTGGTCCGGTCAGGCATTGATGTCAGGGCTTTCGCCCGGCGGGGGAAGCCGCGAGAGGCCGTGCGCCGCGCCCTCGGTATTCCGCCATCCGCCCCGCTGGTGGTGACCGTAGGGAACTTCAAGGCCCAGAAGGCCCCGCTGGACTTCGTCCGGGCGGCGGCGGACGTCCTGCGCAAGGTCCCCGCGGCGTGGTTCGTGATGGCGGGGGACGGCGAGTTAAAGGATGAGGCCCACCGCCTGGGCGATCGGCTGGGGCTGGGACCGCGGCTGGTCCTGCCCGGCTGGCGCCGGGATGTGGCCGACCTGCTCCACGCGGCGGATGTGTTCGCCCTCTCCTCCCTGCATGAGGGGCTCCCGCGTTCCGTCCTGCAGGCGGCCGCGGCGGGCCTGCCGGTCGTGGCCACGGCCGTGAACGGAACGCCCGAGGCGGTCCGGGAGGGCGTGACCGGCCACCTCGTGCCGCCCTGCGCTCCGGGGAGGCTGGCCGCACGGCTGATCCCCCTCCTGCGGTCGCGCTCCCGTGCCCGGGTGATGGGCCGGGCGGGCCGCGCCCTGGTCGAGGGCGAGTTTGAGATCAGGAACATGCTGACCCGGATCGAAGCGCTCTACGAGGAGGCCGCCGCGCGGAAGGGCCTGCGGTGAAACGCTGGTGGCCCGCCGCACTGATCGTGGCGGCCTGGATCTGGCCGCAGGAACGGGCCGAGGACTGGGCATTGAAGTCGGCGGCGATGATGATGGTAGCGACCATCATGGGGGCCGTGGCCGCCTGGCGGGCGTCCCGGCGTCCCGTGGATCGGACGGCGCTGGGCTGGTGGGCCGCACTGGCCGGCTGGTGCGCGCTGACCTGTCTGTGGTCCGTGGACCCGGTGCGCAGCGTGGGGCAGACCATGGTAGTGGCCAGCCTGGCATTCGCACTCACGGTCGGCGGCATTCGTGTCCAAGCGCGGGTGGTGGCATGGTCCTGGCTGGCCGTGGCGGTGGTGGAATCGCTCGTCGTCCTGTCGCAGGTCGTTGGATCATCTCGCGGCCAGCGCTTCTCCGGGAGCTTCGTGGATGCGAACCATCTGGGTGCCCTTGAAGCCGGTGCCGCGATTATTGCTTTCTTGATGGCGAGGTCGACGCGAGGCCCCATTTCGTTGATGCTCGCCATGATTTGCGGGCTCGCCGTGCTGGCCGTGGGTGTCAGCGGATCGCGCGGCGCGGCCTTGGCGCTCGTGGTGGGTTACGGAATCCTTGTATCTCTTCACGGCACTCCGGATCTCTTTCCCTGGAACTGGAGCCTCCTGTTCCCCGGAGGGTGGATATCCTTGATGGTCTTTGTATTCGTCTTTTATTCCAGTGCAATGGCGCGCTTCTTTACTTTCGATCCTTCCAAAGACCCGCTGGCGTGGAAACGCTGGTCACTATGGTGGGCGTCGTTTCGAGTCCTGGTCGAGCACCCCGTGGGGACCGGCCTAGGCGGATTTGGTGATGCGCTTGGCATCATGAATCTCGGAGGAGGTGCCGGGAGGTTTTCCACAGAGTTTTCCCATAGTGAGCCGATCCAATGGATGTGTGAGGCAGGCTTGCCAGGTCTTGCGCTTGGGGCGGTCTTTCTTGTGATCTTGGCCAGACGGATGCGGCGTCCGGTAACCGGCAACACGTCTGCCAAGGGCCTGGCCGCCGCGTTGGCCGGAATGAGTGTCGTCGCACTTGTCGAGTTTCCCCTCCACGTGCCGGTCCTGGGGTGGCTGGCCGTATTGGGATTGCTGGGCCTCAAAGACCATGAACCAACCAGGATCCGGCAACTGGTCACGAAATCTGGCGGGAGATTCTGGGTGGCCGGGCTTGCCGCGGTGGCATGCCTCTGGATCGGGCTCGCGGGAGTGACTGACCGGGAGTTTGCGATCGGGGCGAAGCTCGCGGCGGCGGGGGATCAGGCAGGCGCCGTCGTGCGGTTCCGCACGGCGCTCTTGTTCCTGCCCGTTCATGCGGGGGCTCTGCAGGGGCTGGCGGTCCTCGAACCACTTGACCCGGCATCAGCCGCCCGGCTCGCGTTGGCCCGGCGGATGCGGCCCGGATGGATTTCGCCCCCGGTGCGCACGCCGCCGGACTGGAAACCTGTCATCGTGGGGGCTCGATGACGCGGGGCGAGGCGGTGGTTCGGCTGGGGCGCATGCGGCGGCGGATGAAGGGCGGGGGTGCGACGGGATGGCTGGTCACCGACCCGACGAATGTCCGCTGGGCGGCCGGGGTGCGGGATGCCCGGTGGGCGCTGGTCACGACCCGGACGGCGGAAATCCTGCCCTTTGGGCTGGGGGTGACCCAGGTCCGGGAGGATGCCGTTCTACCCTGGCGGGTGTTCGCTCCCGCGGCGGGCGCCAGGCCCCTGCAGGCGGCACTGGGCCGCGCCCAGGTCGCCCGGCTGGCCTTCGAGGCCGGCACCCTGTCGGCGGTCGCTACCGGTCGGTTACGGGCGGAACTGAAAGACCGGGCGGTTCTGGTTGCTGCGGACGGCTGGATTGAGGATCTGCGGGCCACCAAGGATACAGGCGAAGTGGCCCTGCTCCGTGAGGCGGGCCGGATTGTCGGGGAGGTGGCGGCCCAGGTTCCCTGGATCCTGAGGGCGGGCATCACGGAAGCCGCCCTGGCGGGGGAATTGGACGCCCGGATGCGGCTGGCCGGCGCCGAAGGCCCGGCATTCGAGACCATCGTGCTGTTCGGGGCCCGGACCGCCCTGCCGCATGGCCGGCCGGGGCCACGCCCCTTGTGGACGGGCGACCTCGTGCTGGCGGATTTCGGCGCGGCAGTGGACGGGTACCGGAGCGATCTCACCCGGGTGTGGGCGTTTGGCCGGGCCCGGCCGGACGATGCCCGGCGTTACCGCCGGGTGTTCGCTGCGTACCGCGCGGGGCGGCGGGTCGTGCGTGCCGGGGCGAAGGCCTCCGCCGCTGATGCCGCCGCGCGCCGCGCCCTCGGTCGGGACGAGCGGCTCTTTGTTCACAGCCTCGGGCATGGCGTCGGGCTGGTCATTCATGAACGCCCCACACTGTCCAGGCCATCGCGGGACCGGCTGGCGAGCGGGATGGTCGTCACGGTCGAGCCGGGGATCTACCGGCCCGGCCGCGGCGGGTTCCGGCTGGAGGATACGATGCTGGTCACCCGGGGGCAGCCGGTCAGCCTGACAGGAGCCCCCGCACCCGAACTACCCGTGATCAAGGAGGGGAATACGCGATGACATCCGTCGGCAAGTTGCTTGAGGGATCCGGGTTCATCCTCGCGCCGGGGGTGTACGACGCCCTTTCGGCAAGGGCCGCCCGACGGGCCGGGTTCGAGGCGCTTTTCGTCTCCGGGTACAGCGTGGCGGCCAGCCTGCTGGGCGAACCGGATGTCGGCCTTCTGACCCAGACTGAAGTGATTGATGCCGCCCGGCACATCTGCCGGGTGGTGGACTGTCCGGTGATCGTGGACGCCGACACCGGGTACGGCGGCACGCTGAATGTGGTCCGGACGGTCCGCGAACTCATCCAGGTCGGGGCGAAGGGCTGTTTCCTCGAGGACCAGGTCTGGCCGAAGCGGTGCGGTCACATGATGGGCAAGAAGGTGGTGCCGATGGAGGAACATGTCGCGCGCTTGCGCGCGGCCGTGGATGCGCGGGGGAGCGCGGACTTCTTCATTGTGGCGCGCACCGACGCCCGGGAGGCGACGGACAGCCTGGACGAGGCGATCCGGCGGGCGCGGGCTTACAAGGAAACCGGTGTGGATGCGCTCTTCGTCGAGGCGCCCCGGTCGCTCGATGAGTTGAGGACGATCTCGCGGGAAGTGACGCCCCCGTTTGTCGCCAACATGCTGGAGGGCGGGGTCACCCCGATCCTGGAACGGGAGGAACTTCGGCAATTGGGGTTCAAGATCGCCGTCTTCCCTCTGACGGGCCTGTTCGCGGCAGCCCGGGCGCAAACCGAGGTGTTTGCCCACCTGCGCGCATCCGGCACCACGCGGGATGTGCTGGACCGGCTCCTGACCTTTCATGACTTTCATCAGCTGGTAGACCTCGAGGGCCGGTTGGCGCTCGACAAACGCTACCGCGTGGGTTAAGATCACGCATTCATGAAGCGATTCGCCCCATCCGGAGTCCTGCTTGCGGTGTGGTGCCTGGCGGTGCCCGCGCGTGCGGGCGCCGATGCCGCCGATGATGCCATCGATCAGTTGAACCAGCGCAACATCGAGTTCACCCCGTCGGAATTTATCGACCTGGTCTTCCGGAACGACGCCGACAACCTCCGGTTCTTCCTCGGAGCGGGGATGAATCCCGACACCCCCGATGAGAAGGGCACACCGGCCCTGATCCTCGCCGCCACCAAGGGGCTCACCGAAACGGTGCGGGCCCTGCTCGAGGGGAAGGCCCGGCCGGACCTCAAGACATCGCGCGGCTGGACCTCGCTCCACTTCGCCTGCCTCTTCGGGCACGTCGAAACAGTGCAGGCCCTGATTGACGGGAAGGCCGATGTCATGGCGGAGAATGAATTCGGCATGACCCCGATGCACCTGGCCGTGCA
>JAHFSL010000269.1 GCA_023265785.1 Candidatus Coatesiibacteriota bacterium
GGCCAGGCGCTGGAGCCGCAGTCGGCGTGGTCGCACTGGGACGCCTGGGCGGTCTGGGACTTCAAGGCGCGCGCCCTGCTGGAATTCCACGGCCGGATCGGCGCGTGGCTCCGTGATCCCGGCTACGCGTTCACGCATCCCGAGTACCCGCTCGCCTGGCCGGCCATGCTGGCGGTCCCCGGCTGGCTGGCAGGCGGGTTCGACCCGCGGTGGGCACGGCTCGTCTCGGTCCCGTTCGCGATCGCCCTGCCGCCCCTCCTGGCCGGGCTCCTCGCCGACCTCGGCGTCCGGCGCGGCCGCTGGCTGATAGCCGGGGCCGTGGCCTGCCTGCCACGGGTGCTGGAGCAGTCGGCGAATGGCTATGCCGACTGGCCGCTGGCGGTGGTGGAGACGGCGGCGCTCCGGCTCGTGGTCCGCGCGGTGCGTGGCGATGCCCCGGGCATCCTGCCCGCCTGCGGCGCCGCCCTGCTGGCCGGGCTGGCCGCCAACCTCAAGAACGAGGGGCTGGTGTTCGCCGTGGCGATCCTGGCCGTGCTGGCGCTCGCCGTGCGGCGCGGGGCCGTGCGCGTGGCGGCGGCGGCGGGCGCGGTTCTTGTCTTTCTCCTGTTCGCCCTGCCGTGGCGCGTGTACGCGGACCGGCACGGCCTGCATGCGGGCGATTTCGGGTTGCCGGTGGCCCGCGTGGTGCAGGAACTGCCCGGCCGGCTGACCACCGTCGTGGGCGCGGTCGGGCTGGAGGCGTTTGGCGCGGGCCCGGCGGCGGGCCCGGCGGGGGCGCACGGCTGGGTGGATCATCAGGCCGCCTCCTGGGCGGGAGCCTGGTTCCTGGCCGCGTGGGTCCTCCTGACGGGCTGGCGACGGCTGGCCGGGCCGGCCGTCGGCGCGGTCGCGCTCGTCCTGGCCGCCCAGGTCGCCGCCGCCGTGGGGGCGTACTGCGTCACCGTGCGCGATGTGGGCTGGCTCCTGGCGTCCTCGCTGGACCGGCTGATGCTCCAGTGGGTGCCGGCGGTGGCGGCGCTGGCGGCCGTGGCGGCGGCCGGAGGTAGGATGAAGGGGAGGGAATCCCGATGATCCGGCGCCTGCTCCCGCTCCTCCTGCTGGCTTCCGGGGCCCGGGCCGCCGGTGGGACGGCGCTGGACGCGTACAACTTCGTGACCGGGGCCCGGGCGGCCGGCATGGGCGGCGCCGCGGCGGCCGTCACGACCGATGCCACGGCCCTGCAATGGAATCCCGCCGGGCTGGCGCGGGTCGAGGATTTCTCGGCGACGCTCTCGCACCTCATCTGGATTGCCGGGATCAACTACAGTTACGCCGGCGCCGCCGTCCCGCTCCCCAAGGTGATCCCCGGCCTGCCGGTCAAACTCTCCGCGGGCGCCTCGGTGCAGGCCTTCAACTACGGGACGATCGAGAGCACCCGCGGGCTGGCCGCCGCCGTGGGGGCTTCCGACCTGGGATTCACGGTCGGGGCCGGGATGCGTGCGGGCGAGTCGCTGGCGGGCGGGGCCGCGGTCAAGGTCTTCCACCACTCGCTGGCCGGGGCGGGCGTCAACGAGGCGGCGGTGGATCTGGGCGGCTCCTACGAGGCGGTTCCGGAGACGCTGATGCTCGCCGCGGTGGTCCAGAATTTCGGCTACGCGGGCCGGCTGGAGGGGCGGCAGGCGCCCCTGCCCTCGGCGGTCAAGGCCGGGTTCGCCTTCCGGTTCCGCGCGACCCGCGAGCCGGGTGAGGGTGACGACCCCGGCTGGCACCCCAACATTCACCTGCTCCTGACCGGGGACGTCATCGCGTGGCAGCGGGGCGAGCCGGTGGCCTACAACACCGGGCTGGAGAGCGACCTCAACGGCTTCCTGTTCGCCCGGGGCGGGTACCAGCGGCCGCTCCAGGCGGCCGGGGGCAGTGCGGGGCTCTCCATCGGCGGGGGCGTCAAGTTCCTGGGCCTGCGGTTCGACTACGCCTACGGGTCGGTGGGCGACCTGGGCCATGCGCAGTTCATGACGATGTCCTGGTCACCGGTCCGCCGCGGGGCCGCCCCGGCGGCCGCGGCTCCGGTGGCGGCGCCGGCACCCGCGGACATCGCGGCGCGCGCGTACCGGGAGGCGTCCGACCTCTATGCGGCCCAGTCGGTGGAGGCGGCCCGCCGGAAGGCTGCCGCCGCGGTGGAGGCCGACCCGACCCACTGGCAGGCCTGGCAACTGCTGGGCAACTGCCGGCTGGCGCAGGGGGAGAAATCCTCCGCGCTGGACGCCTACCGCAAATCGCTCGACCTGCACCCCGACAACCCGCCGCTCAAGTCGTTCGTCGACTCGATGACGCCAACGCCGGCGCCTTCCGCGACACCGATCCCCTAGGTTATTCCAGCCCCGGCGGGGTGACGGTGAGTTCAGTGCGTGGCCGGAGCCACCGGCCCGGCGCGGGCCGAAGGTGGTAGGCCTGGTACCAGCAGTTCTCCGCCGGATGCTCGTCGGTCCAGTCCCACACCGCGTAGGAGCGCCAGAACGCCCGGTACCGGTCGCGGGCGGGTTCGTTCAACCGGGCCCCGGACAGCCGCATCACCGAGATCATCCCCTCGACGCGGTAGAGCACCGCGGTGATGTTCCGCTGGCGCAGGGCCAGGCGCATCCGGGCCGGGCTGGGGCAGTCGGCGGCCAGCCGGAACAGGAGGGGCGGGGCAAACTCGAACTCGGTCACACATCGGCCCGGGGTGTAGAACGCCTTGGGATCGCCGAGAACCAGGAGGCGGCCGGTTCCCGCCGTCTCCGCCGCCCGGACCATGGCGGGCAGGTAGCGGCCGTTGGGCGGGATGGCGCGGTGGAGGTAGGCGCGCTCGGATTCGCATCCGAGCAGGACGGTCGGGGCCCCCGCGTGCAGGTACTGCGACGCCAGGGTGAGCGGAATCTGGGCGGCGAGACCGAGGGCCAGCGCCCAGCGCATGGGGCCGGCGGGGACGGCGGCATTTGCCAGCCGCCCGCCCAGGATCGCCAGCGCCGGGTAGAGCGGGGCGAGGTACCGGACGATGCCCCCCGCCCCGTGGACCCAGCCGAGCCAGAGCAGGACACAGGTCGCGGCGAGCCAGCGGTCGGCCAGGGGCCAGCGGGGCGGCCGGACGGCGGCCAGCCCGATCACGAGGAACCACGCCGGGGCCAGCGCCTCGTGCAGGGGATCGTAGGTGCCCCGGCCCAGCAGGACCGGCACGAGGTCGGCCCAGCCCCGCCAGAGCGGATGGTCCCGGCGCCAGTCGAGGGCCCAGGCCAGGTGGAGCCGGTAGGTTTCGCCCTCCAGCCCGGGATGGCCGAAGGCGTAAGGGTACAGGGGATTCCCCATGAACAACAGATTTTTTATGCCCCACGGCACCGCCAGCGCGGCCGCCACGCCCAGGATCCGGACCACATGGCGCCCGGCGACCCGCGGCACCACGAGGCCCAGCGCCGCCACCGCCCCGCCCAGCGAGTAGGCCCCCAGGTACTTGATCCCGCAGCCGGTGCCGAAGAGCCAGCCGGCCTCGGTCCAGTCCCGCCCCGGCCGCCGCCCCGGCGTCAGCGCCCGCAGGATCGCCGCACACGCGGCCGCATCGAGCATGAGCCGGAACATATCCACGCCCGCGGTCGCGGCGTGGCGGGCCAGCAGGGGCGCGGCGGCGAGCGAGGCGGCGGCCAGCGTCGCCAGCCCGGGCGCGCTTCCGGCCAGCGCCCCGTGCACAATGAGCGCGGCAATCGGCAGGGCCTGCCAGTGGAGCAGGCGGGCGGACACCGTGGACCCGAAGGCCAGTGCGGGCGCGTAGAGCATCTCCGCGCCCTGCGGGTAGGCGGCGAACAGGAACCGGTCGGGCATGACGACGCGGCCCGCGCGCAGGTAGAGGTCGGGGAGGGCCAGGTGGTACCGGAGCGGATCAAAGACCGTCTCCGGGCAGAGCGCGGCGGGAAGGGCCAGCAGGGCCGGGGCCATCGCCCAGCCGGCACCGGAAGCCGGGCGCGACCGGGCGGGGCGGAGCCGGCGGAGGAGGAGCGGCGCGGCGAGGACGGGCACCAGCAGGGCGAAGACGGGCGGCCGGAACAGGCCGGCCAGTCCGATTCCAAGGAGGGTGAGCGTGGCCGGCGCCAATCCGAGGAGCCAGCCGCCCACGAACCCCGGCCGCCGGTTGAGGGCCCACCCGGCGGCCGCCGCCCCGGCGCCCAGGACCGCCAGGTCTACCGCGGCGAAGGCGAGCAGGGCGCGGCCGCGGGCCAGCCACCCCTCCAGCAGGATCCCGGCGGAAAACGCCCCGTGCCGGGGCACGAAATATCCCGCCAGGTCATGCAGGCTGACGCGGTGACCGGGGGCGCCGAGGTAGACCGCCAGGACCAGCGCGGTCCAGGCCAGCAACGCGCAGTCGCGGACGGCGCGGCGGGCCATGCCCGGTATCCTACCAACGGTTCTCCCCTCGTGGTGCGTGCGAAACTGGACGGGTCGTGCCCCCGTCATCGCCCGCCTTTTCCACCCGGTTCCTTGCGCTCGTGGCGCTGGGGTGGGGGGCGCTGGTGTGGCTCAACTGGCTCCCGGGCAATCCCGTCGAGCCGTGGCGGGTGGGTCGGGCGCTGGCTTCGTTCGGGGAGATCCGGGCGGGTCCGGCGGTAGTGGCATGGGGCGGCCACCTCCGGCTGATCCTGCTGGCCGTCCTCCTG
>JAHFSL010000017.1 GCA_023265785.1 Candidatus Coatesiibacteriota bacterium
GGTCCTTGAGGGCCATGGCTTACCTCTTCTTCCTGCCGCGCGCAACGCGGCGGGGCGGTTTCGGCTTCGGGCGAGCGCGGGAGGCGGATTTCGTGGAGGAAGACTTCGCGGGCTTGCCGTTGAGCAGGTCGCGGGCTTTGGCGACCACCACCAACTTCTCGAAGGCGCGCGGCCGGGGCAGGTACTCCAGCCCGTTCGTGACGCACAGCCCGGCGACCGTCCCCTTGGCCTTGCGCAGAAGCAATTCGGCCTGGGCGGCCACCTTCGCGGGCGACTCCAGCCGGGTATTGCGGGCGTCCACCAGCCCCAACCCCAGCGCCAGCCGCGACCCCGCGGTGGCCACCGCATCGGCGGCGCTCTTGGCATAGGTGAAGTCGAGGATCAACCCGTCCACGGCGAGCCCCTGGAGTTTCTCGTAGATCCCCCCGGCGTCGCCGAAGGTCGGGAAGAGCCAGAGGCGCAGGTTCCCCTTGCGAGCCGCCAGGACTTCCAGCGCGTCCGCCAGTCGCGGGAGCGCCTTGGGTTCGCGCAGGAGGTGCGGCTCCTCAATCACGATGGCGTCGGCGCCGGCCTGGACCAGCCGCTCCACCTCGTCGGCCATGATGGGCACCAGCGCATCCATGAGGGCATCCGCGGACGTGTACCCACTCTTGACCAGCGAGAGCCGGGACAGCGTGAGCGGGCCCAGCAGGCTGGCCAGCACCGGCCGGGGCGAAACGGCCACGGCCCACCGGATTTCGTCGGCAATGAGCGCGCCCTTCGACTCGACCGCGGAGGTGACATGCGGCTGGCGGAAGTAGGTGTTCGTGTCGTAGAACCGGAGCAGGCCGGAGGGCGTGACGCCCTTGAGCTTGCCCATCAGGTGCGAGACCTGGTCGTACCGGCGGATATGGCCGTCGGAGACCACGTCCAGCCCCGCCTTGACCTGTTCGGCGATGGCCTCGCGGATGACGTCCTGCTGGATGCGGTCCAGCTCCTTCGCCTTGATGTCGCCGCGGGAAAAGGACTCGAGGGACTGCCGGAGTTTCTGCTGGTCCCGCCGGTCCCCGATACGGGGATAGGACCCGCCGTGCGCCGCGACGATTGTCATCATGTTGGGACCCGCATGATACCCGATTCTAGGGAACGAGTGCCAGCCGCCCCCAGGTCCGGGGCTTTTCGGTGGTCCAATCCCCCTGATGGGCGCTCCAGCAGACCTCCCGAACCTTTTCGCAGTCCTCGACGAGCAGGTTAAAGCGAAGGACTTGCCACGGCCGGAACGGCCCCTTTTGGAGCACGCCGGAGGGAACGGCAAACGCCATACGGTAACCGCCGGGGATCCGGGACTGGCGGACCCGGACGCCCGTGGCCGCCCCCCGGACCCGCCGGTGGGCGCGCCAGGCCCCGACGACCGCCCGGCCCCGGCCGGCGGCATCGGGCAGGGCCCAGATCTTGAGCGAGGCCGCATCGAGCGCCTCGGGCGCGTCCCCGCCCGCCCGGAGCAGGAGTTCCACGGCATCGGACATCCAGAACCACTCGATGGATTTCATCGGGCGATCCACCTCGACGGTCCGGACCGCGTCCGCCACATCCACGGTGACCCGGAGCGCCGCCGGCGTCCACGCCAGCCGCGCGGAGGCCGTCAGCTTCACCGGCTGGGGATCCGGCGAGGGCCGGAATTTGAGGTCGGGCAGGAGGTCACCGGCCGATCCCGCCACGGCGCGCGGCACCGCGCAGACCGGCAGGGGGACCGGGGGGGCCCAGGGAAGTTTCCAGCCCGCGGCCCGGGCGTGAATGCGCGGCAAAGCCAGGTTGGTCCGGCGGATTTGGCGGACCAGGTCCTCGTAAGGCCGGTCGTGAATGTCCACCAGCCCGAAGTTCACATCCTCCCCGTCGCCACGGCCCATCGGACTCTCGTCGCACCACTGGAACCAGTCGAACCCGATCACGAAGGGCAGGGCGGCCCCGCCCTCCACGAAGGACCGGTAGGCGCGCCCGCGCGAGGCCTGCTCGCGCACGCGCGACCCGAATCCGATGGTGTTTCGATCGCCACTGCGGTTGTCCCAGGGCGCGTGCCAGGAGAATTCCGTGACCCAAACCGGTTGGCCCGTCAGCCGGTTGGCCTCGGCCGCCTGCGCCACGGGGAACTTCCCCTCGGCAATGTAGAGGTTTACGGAGATCACATCGGTATGTCCCTTCTGCCCCGCCACGACTTCCATCGCGGGGAACCCCGCGTACCGGACGCCCAGGATGAGCCGGTTCGGGTCCAGCGCGCGGACGATCCGGCAGGTCCGCGCGAAGAACTCGCGGGCCACCATCCCCAGGAACGCGATGCGGTCGGCCCGCGTCCGGTCCTGCGAGGCGCCCAGACGGGACCGGCGGCCCAGCGCTGTGAAGGACGGATACCGTGTGCCCCAGGCCGCGTTCAACCGGGCGATGGTCCGGTGGCGGCGCTTGAGGAACGCGACGACCGCGTGCTTGTTGGGATCGTCCGCGCGGCGGCCGTCAAAGTAGTCAAAGAGCCAGCCCTCGTTCCAGGGGATCTCGTTGTCGAGGAACCACCCCGCCAACGCCGGCGCGTCCTTGAGGCCGCGGATCTGCGGCTTGACGAGGTCCTCAACGGTCTGGTTCCAGTCGGCATCGAAGATCGGCTTCAGCTTGCCTTTGACCCACAGCGACTTCCAGATGTTGAGGCACTCGGTGAACGGCGTCTCGCGGTACCGCCACAGCCCGTGGTTCCAGGCACCCAGCCCCTTCATGCCCCAGGACTTCAGCCGCCGCTCGGTTTCCTCAATCCAGCCGAACAGACTGCCGTGGTGGCGCTTGAGCCCGTCGTAGGTGGGGGCCCCCTTGACCCGTGACCCGTGGCGGGGCCCGACGCACTGGACGGAGGTGTAGACCATCCGTTCTCCCCGCGGGGACACCAGCCAGTGCACGCCGCGGTCGCGGTGTAGCGTCCAATATTTATTCTGCATGAGGCCCCCAGCGTAGCACGAACGGAATCAGGGTTCCCTGATTCAGGCCGGAACCGGTTCCCGCATGGCCGCCACGCGAATGGTCCCGCCGCCCAGCACCTCATCGCCGTCATAGAAGACAGCCGCCTGGCCGGGCGTCACCGCCCGCTGGGGGTCGTCAAACCGGACCGTCACGGCTGTCCCAGGGCCAGGCTGGACCGTGGCCATGGCCCCGGCGTGGCGGGACCTGATCTTGACCAGCACCCGGCCCATTGGCGCGGTCCCCGCAAGCCAGTTGCCTCCGTCCACGGTACAGCCGGGCACATACAGGGCCGCCTCGGGTCCCACGGTCACGGTCCGGGTCGCGGCGTCCACGGCCACCACGTGCAGGGCCTCGCCGGTGGCCAAGCCGAGCCCGCGTCGCTGACCGATCGTGAACCGGTGGACGCCCGCATGCCGGCCAATCTCACGGCCGGCGAGATCCACGATCGGCCCGGGCTGAACGCCCAGCCGCCGCTCGAGGAACGCGCCCGTGTCGCCGTCCGGAATGAAGCAGATCTCCTGGCTGTCCGGCTTGTCGGCGTTGGGCAGGCCCAGCGCCCGGGCGCGGGCGCGCACCGCCGGCTTGGTCATCCCGCCCAGCGGGAACCGCACCCGGGCCAGCGCCGCCGCCCCCACCCCGTGCAGGAAATAGGTCTGGTCACGGTCCGGGTCCACGGCGCGGAGGAGCCGGACCCGGCCGCCCGCGTGGTCCACCCGGGCGTAATGGCCGGTTGCCACGGCGACGGCGCCCAGCCCTTCCGCGTGGGCCAGCAGGGCCCCGAACTTGACCGCGTGGTTGCACGGGGCGCACGGCACCGGCGTCCGGCCGGAGGCATAGGCGTCCAGGAACGGCTGGAGGACCTCCCGCTGGAACTCCTCCTTCACATTGAGGATGTAGTGCGGGATGCCCAGCGCCGCCGCCGCCGCGCGCGCGTGGTCCACATCCATGGCGGTGCAACACCGCTGGCCCTTCACGGTCTCCGGAGCCTCGCTTCCGTCCTCCGCGCACGGCACCACCCGCAGGGTGATCCCCAGCACCTCGTGCCCTTCCGCCACCAGCAGGGCCGCCGCCACGGACGAGTCCACCCCGCCGCTCATTGCCACCACGATCCGTTCGCGCATCTCCTGATCTTAGCGTGATGGCGACCGGGGCGGCCGAGATCCGCACGTCCTCCGGGCTTGACGAGATGTATATCTCTGACATATACTCGTTCCGGACACGATGAACCCGGACCTTGTTGCGGTCTGCTCGGGGTTTGACTGGGATGACGCGAACGCGGTAAAGATTCGACGAAAGCATGCCATCGTTCCGGAAGAGTGCGAGGAAGCGTTCGAAAACGCGCCTCTCGTCTTCGCGGACGACCCCCGTCACTCCACCAGGGAAACGAGGTACCGGGTCATCGGACAAACCAACGCGGGCCACATCCTCTTCATGGTCTTTACCATCCGGGACAACCTGATTCGGGTCATCTCCGCTCGCAGGGCAAACAGAAAGGAGCGGAAGGAGTACCACACACCATGAGTCTGAAACGCCTCAAGCCGATTCCGCATTTCGCGAACGAGGATGCCGAGCGAAAGTTCTGGGACACGCACGACTCCACCGAGTATGTCGACTGGAGCAGGGCAAGGCGCGTCATCTTCCCCAATCTGAAATCTTCCACCAGGACAATTTCCGTTCGTCTGCCGAAGTCCATGATCGTCGCGCTGAAATCCCTTGCGAACCGGAAGGATGTTCCGTATCAATCCCTCCTGAAAGTCTACCTGGCCGACCGGATCGCCTCCGAGTACCGGCTGCCCGCCGAACCCGCGGCAACCGCCCGCGAGCCCTCCACCCCCTATCGTCGGTCGAGGTCCCATCCATGATCGGACGAGGACCTGGCGGTGTCCCAAAAAAACTCTCCGGCTGGCGGGCTGCATTTGGAACTGCGCCGAATTCTTCCAGGGGAGTGATGCGCGCGGTCGGAAGACATATCGATCCTGAGACCGACGCCGACCATGCCATTCAGTGGATGGCGCACTTTCGTGCGATGCCCCCCGGCGCCCAGGTAAAGGCGGTGAGGCGCCTCATGAAGAATCCCAAAGCCCGCGCCATTGCCAATTCCACCGTTCGCTGAGTGCCGTCGTGTGAGGATGGCACTCTCACCACTGAGTTAATCGCCCGCGGGGTCAAGAATACCTCGGTTTCTGACCTCTATCATGGCCGTCAAGGCTTCTGGCAGGACAGAATCCACTTGTACGGAAATCTGACACGCGTCTTGCTGGGACGTCGCGTGTATTTTGGAAGTTCTTCCATGTGCCGCACGACGAGCCCAGCCTTGGTAAGAGCGTTAACGACATCGGACAGTTTCCATTTGGTCTCGGCCTGATCGGGCCAATCCTTTGCATTTCCATACACCCGGGAAACCTGATCGAAATAGTCGCCGGCGAGGGTTGGGCGGCGTGACCCGACGGTTTTCCAGTCCAGGAAACGGACTAGCGGATGGGTGTCATACAGCACGAACCGCCCTCCCCGCTTTAACACGCGGCCGATCTCCCTCCCCCACGAGTTCAGATCAGGAAGCCAGCCGATAACCCCACCGCCCGTATAGACCAGGTCGAAGGAAGCCGGGCCAAACGGTAGACGGGACACGTCAGCACGGACAAACCTGGCTTCGATCCCGGCTTCCGCGGCCTTCGTCCGGGCAGTGGCCACGCGCTCATCTGCGAGATCAACTCCGGTCACCCGTGCGCCCAGATTCGCCCACGCCAGCGTTGCCTCCCCGGCTCCGCACTGGAGGTCCACTACCTGCTTGCCGCGCACATTGCCCGCCAATGACCTGATCAGGGCATCAATCCGCCGACGCGCTGCCGGCGGAACCTGCTCGCTCGAGTCAGGCGACTCAAAGGTGACGCCCCCGCGACCGAAGAATCTCGAAGTCAATCCGATGCTGTCAACCCATTGGCCCCACCTCGGAGCCATGGCGTTCCAATACCTTCGGTTGATCCGACTCGCCCGTGCGATTCCCGAGATCCTTCTCCCGTTCATCGGATTGGCTCCCCGATGATTCCTTCAAGCCTCGATCTGTAACAATGACCCCTCACCATGCATCGAGTGTACATGCCAGGATAGGTGCCAGATAGTCTTCTCGCCCAGTCCCAATGCCTCCCATTTCGTATCACTCGGACTGCAAACGGCTCCCCTGAAAAGCGCGAAACGTGCACAGAAATCCCGGTGAGCGCGGGCAGGGTCAGCTTCAGACCACAAAATCGTGCAGACGCCTTCGCGCGCGCCGAGCCCTACCTCAGCGCGGTTTGTGTTCCGGGAAGGGGAGCACCGGTGATGTCGTGGTAGAGGCGGTCGGGATCAAGATCGATGCCTCCCGGCCATGCCACCGTCCCAGAGGCGGAATCCACAAACACCTTCGCAAACTCTGTTGGGTCGCTCCAGGCTTTGAAGATGCCTTTGCCGACATGGGCCGACAAGTCCACTTCCCCAGATGCGCCATCGGCAAACTTCAGAAAGAGTCGATACCCCTTGAGAGCGCGCACATCCGCAAGTCTAACCATACTCTCAACCTAACGCAACGGCTCTATGGGGTCAACAGGAGTTCCCAGGTGCGCCTGATTCCAGGCGCGTCGGAGGTCCTGCCGGTGAAGGGTGGCCCACTCAACAATCAACCCCATCGCTCGCGGTGGGAGGTCACCGGCCAGGATCGCCAGGGTCTCGATCGCAATCACCGCTTCATCACCCGAGTACCTCGCGTGAAAATGAGGCGGTTCATGGTCAAGAAAGTAGAGGTAGATCGAAATGCCAAAGAATACGCTTACCCGGGGCATGGTTTGAGTTTATGGGCGCCGGACAGGGGTTAGCGGCGGGCGGGCTTGCGGTTTGGGGTGGGGCGACGGGACTTCGTCGCGGCCTTGCGGGATTTTGGTGCAGACTTGGCCTTGGCCTTCGCCGCTGGTGCCGGGGCGGGCTTTGCCGCAGCGGGTGCGGGCGTCCGACCCTTCTCGGTGATCCGGAAGACCTTGACCTGCCCCGCCACACCCTTCAGCGCGGCCAACTGGGGAACGACATCGTATCGGGCGAGCAGGGCCGTGACACCCGGCGCCTTCTGGACATCCTCGGTGATGTAGATCTCCTCCGCCCCCGCCAGCCCCTGGACGCGCGCCGCGATGTTGACCGTCTGGCCAAAATAGTCCAGCCGGTCATTCAGGGTGACGGCGATGGAGGCCCCGTGGTGGACGCCGATCTTGAGGACCAGCGCCTGGTCACCGTGTTCCTTATTAAAGGCATCAATCTCGTCCAGCATCATCAGCGCCGCACTCACCGCCCCGGCTGGCGTGTTGAAGGTGGCCATCACGGCGTCCCCGATGGTCTTCACGACCGCGCCCGCGTTCCGGAAGACCGCCTTGCCCAGCCGGTCAAAATGCTGGCGGACCAGCGAAAACGCCTTCAAATCACCGATCTTGTCGTACATCTCGGTGGAGCCCTTGAGATCAGTAAAGAGCAGCGAGGTGTCCTTGACGCCGATGCCCTCCTGCCCCCCGATGGTCTCGGTGCGGTACAAGTCGCGGAAGGTCTGGTTCGCGATCAGCCGCCGGCCAGTCAGGAAGGGGTCCAGGTGGACCGGACTTTTCTTGGAGAAATGGTCGGGCGGCAGGTTGGCGAGCATCATGGCCCCGCGCGTCTCCATCCGGTTTTCGAACGTGAGCGTCAGGGCCCCGGGCGCGAGGTTCCCGTTCTCCGGGGCGTACCGGTCGTCCGCCAGGGTCACGGTCAGCGCGTGGCCGGTCGCCCCTTCGTCCACGGAGAACATGAATCCATGGTCGCGCGTCAGGTCCCAGCCGAGGAGGAATCCCGGGGTCACGTCAATCGTCCTGGTTTCCGTGGACCGGGGGGGCAGGAACATCACCAGTTTCCCCGCGGCCTGCATCCACTCAGCGATGCGCGGTCCCCCGGGTCCCCCGCGGGCTTCCCGCGCAAAATGGTACTTGAAGTGGAAGGCCTCCGGGCTCAACGACTCCGGATGATGGGCCGTCAGGTTCCGGATCAGCGGGGAGACGGTGAACGACACCTGGATGAAATCGTCGAGGTCGGCCGTCCCCTTGATGTGGCACATGCCGCACGTGTAGTTATTGTGCAGGGTCTTGAGCGACCGAAAACTCTGGAGCAGGTCGCCACAGGACGGGCAGACGATGCCCCAGTTCATCTGGAAGATTCCGCCCCGGCAGCCATGCAGGAAGAGGTCAATCGCCTCCTGTTCGTCCACGCCGCGCTCGGCGGCGAAGGTCAGGGGATTCATGCGGAACAGGTCAAAATCGTCGTCGGAGCGCAGGAGAGCCTCCAGCTTGGAGACCACGCGCGGCGTCCAGGTCCTGGCTTTCTCCAGTTCGGTCAGCTTCGCATCGAGTTCCGTTTCGTTGAGGGTCGGGGGCATCGCCTCGCCTACTCCGCCGTCAGGACCCGGAACTGTTCGTAGCCCAGGGTCGGATCATCCTGCACGGTCAGCTCCCCCTGCCCGTGCTCGCGCAGGGCGCCCCGCAGGAGCTTGGAGTCCTGCCGGAGCAACTGCCCGAACCGCGGATTGACCCGGACCGTGACCGGCCCCCGGCTCCCCTCGCGCAGGGTCCGCATGACCTTGCGCGCCAGCAGGATGGAGAGCGTGGCCGGGGACAGGGTCCGCCCCCGGCCGCCGCAGGCCGGGCAGGTCTCGGTCAGGTGGTGGTACGGGGTGTCGTCCACCCGCTTGCGCGTCATCTCCACCACGCCCAACGGCGAGAGGACGGCCACCTGGGTCTTCACCCGGTCGTGCTTGAGCGCCGCCTCGAGCACCTCCATCATCTGGTTCTGGTGCTCGGGGTTGGGCATGTCAATGAAATCCACGACGATGATGCCGCCGATCCCCCGCAGTTTCAGCTGGCGCGGGATCTCCTGCGCGGCCTCCAGGTTGGTCCGGAGCGCGATCTCCTCCGGCGACCCCTCCTCGAAGGGGTGGCCCGAATTCACATCCACGACGGTCAGCGCCTCGGTGAAGTCGAATACCACGGTCCCCCCGCTCTTGAGGAAGACCCGCCGTTCGAGGAGCTGTTCCAGCTCGGCCTCGAGCCCCGTCCGCCAGAACAGCCCCTCCGACTCGGGCGCAATGGCCTGCGGCAGGTCGGGGTACCGGTCCACCGCGAGCCGGCGCAGGTCCTCGCCGACGGCCACCGGGCCAACCCGGATGCGCTCGACCTCCGGGCCGCACATGTCGCGCAGGGCGCGGATCCGCAGAGGTGCCTCCTCCCGCAGGCGCGACGGGGCCGGGGCCTCGGCGGCCCGCTTCTCCAGCGACTCCCACTCGGCGAGCAGGAGTTTCAGGTCGGGTTCGATGATTTCCGCCGTCTTGCCCAGGGCGGCGGTCCGGGCCACCAGCCCGTAGTCCCCCGGCCGCACCCGGGCCAGGACCGCCTCCAGCCGGGTCCGCTCGGCGTCCTCCTCGATCCGGCGGGAGACCTTGAGCGCGTGCACGCGGGGCATCAGGACGAGATAGCGGCCCGCGAGGCTCACCTGCCGGGTCACCTGGGCGCGCTTGCCGCCCAGCGGCCGCTTGGTGACCTGCACCAGCACCGTCTCCCCCTTGTGGGCGGGGACCAGTTCCCCCGACTCGGGATCGCGCAGGGGCAGGAAGGCCGACTCGCCCTCACCGATGTCCACGAGGGCCGCGCCCACGGAGGAGAGCAGGGACACCACCCGGCCCATGTAGACGGAGCCCACCCGGGGGCTGTCGCCGGCGCGCTCGAGCGCGAACTCGGTGAGCATCCCGGCCTCCCGGATGGCCACGCGCTCCTCCCACGGTTCTATCTCAATTAGAATTTCTTGGGATGCCATGTATCCTCACCTGATCCTGCTTGTTCGAAAGGCCGCTCGCGCCCGGCACAGCCGGGCGTCTCGCGCGAACTGATCAGGACCCTCCTACCTCCGGCGTTGCCGGCCGACATTCAGCAGTATACCCACGAGCACGGAGGCGATCAACAGCGAGGAGCCGCCGTAGGACAGGAGCGGCAGGGGCAGGCCGGTCACAGGCACCAGCCCGACATTCATCCCGAGATTGACCGTGGTCTGGCACGCCAGCAGGGCCACGATGCCCGTGGCCAGATAGGTGCCGCCGGCATCGCGCGCGCGGTGGGCGATGCGCAGGCCTTCCAGGTACAGGAGCAGGTAGGCCACGAGCAGGGCGGCACATCCCACCCACCCCCATTCCTCCCCCAGCACCGACACGATGAAGTCGGTGTGGTGCTTGGGCGTGTACTGGAGCCGGTTCTGCGGGCCCAGCATATACCCGCGGCCGGTGAGGCCCCCCGACCCGATCGCCGTGACCGATTGGATCACGGTGTACCCGCCGCCCAGCGGGTCCCGGTACGGGTTGAGGAAGTTCAGGATGCGCGCCCGCTGGTAGTCCTTGAGGAACGCCCAGACGAACGGCGCCGCGCCGGCCACCGCCGCCGCCCCCCCCGCAAACAGCCCCCACGGCGCGCCGGCCACGATCCAGATCGCCGAGGCCGAGACGAAGAGGAGCGTCGCCGTGCCCAGGTTGGGCTGGCCGGCGATGAGCGCCATGGGCACCGCCACCGAGAGGAACGAGACGACGAGCCAGCGCGGGATGCGCCGGCGGCGCACGATGGGCTCACGCCGCCCCGAGGCCGCCGCCTGCGCCGCCACCAGCAGGAGCACCCCCAGTTTCACGAACTCCCCCGGCTGGATGAAGACCTTACCCAGCACGAACCATCGGCGCGCCCCGAAACTGGTGTGCCCGATCCCCAGCACCAGCGCGAGCAGGAAGAGGCCGCCACCATAGATCCACGGGCCCAATCGCAGGAGCACATGGTAGTCGGCGCTGATCCCGGCGAAGAGCACCAGGAGCGCCAGCACAATCCAGACCGCCTGCCGTTTGGCCAGCAGGGGGAGCGGGAAGATCTCCGGCTGACCCGGCGGCAGGGTGGCGGAGAGCACCAGCGCCCAGCCCACCGCGAGCAGGATGAGGGCGCACCCCGCCACCAGCGGATTGAGACTTCCCAGGAACCGGCGCAGACGGTACATGCCGTTACGGCGGACCGGCCGAGGTGCCGGGGGGCGGGGGTTCCTCGACGGGCACGCCGCCCGCGGGCGGTGCCTCCCCGTGCCGCAGGGCGTCCCAGGTCTCCAGGACCGACCGGGTGATGAGGGCGGCGATGGTGCCGCCTGCCAGCCCGTGCTCGACGAAGGTGGCCACGACCACCTGGGGATGGTCGCTGGGCGCGAAGGCGGCGAAGGCGGCATGGTCCTCGCCGTGCGGGTTCTGGATCGTCGAAGTCTTGCCGCTCACCGCCAGGTTGGGCAGGTGCGCCCGGTACCCGGTGCCACTCCGCTGGTTCACGCACCCCGCCAGCCCGCGCTTCACCAGCGCCCAGGTGGAAGGATGCACCGCCATCCGGCGAGACACCTGGGGACTGACCTCCAGCACCACTTTCCCCTTCGCGTCCTCGACCCGCTTGATGACGTGGGGCCGGAAGGCATGGCCCTCCAGCGCGGTCAGGTCCAGCAACTGGGCAAGCTGGAGCGGGGTGGCCAGCAGGTAGCCCTGCCCGATCGCGAGCTGGACGGTGTTCCCCGGAAACCAGGGCAGGTGGAAGAGCCGCTCCTTCCACGCCCGGCTGGGCACATGGCCGCCCTTTTCGCCCGGCAGGTCCAGACCCGTCGGCTCCCCGAAGCCAAAGAGCTCGGCGTACTTGGCGAGCAGGTCCACGGTCAGGGCCAGCCCGGTCTTGTAGAAGAAGATGTCGCAGGAGTGGATGAGCGCGTGCTCCACATCCAGCCAGCCGTGGCCCATCGCGTTCCAGCAATCGTACTTCCAGGTCTTGATCCAGAAGGTGGCGGCACACTCGAAGGTCTTGTCCTCGGTCAGCTCCCCCGACTCCAACCCCGCCGAGGCCGTCACGATCTTGAAGATGGACCCCGGCGAGTACAGGGACTGGATCGCGCGGTTCTGGAGGGGGGTGCGGGGATTGTCCAGCAGGTCCCGCCAGCGCGGCCCCGTGATGCGCCCGTTGGCAAACCAGCCGCCGTCATACCGCGGGCTGGAGGCCATGGCGAGGATCTCCCCGGTGTTGGCCTCCATCACCACGATGGCGCCCGCCCGGTCACCCAGGAGTTCCTCGCACCGCTCCTGCAGGCGCCGGTCCAGGGTCAGCACCACGCGCCGGCCTGGCACGGGGGGCCGTCGCCCCTTGAGGGCGATCTGGCGGCCCAGCGCATCCATCTCCACCTCGACGCCGCCATTCCGGCCCTTGAGCCAGGATTCGGCCGCGGCCTCGATGCCGGTGCGGCCCACGAGATCCCCGGGCACGTAGGCGCCGGGGTGGTCCTGGATATCCCCCAGGTTGACCTCGCCGATATATCCAAGAACGTGAGAGGCCAGCGGGCCCGCGGGATAGACTCGCAGGGGCTCGTCCTCGATCAGCAGGCCCGGCAGGTCCTGCCGTTTTTCCTCCAGCCGGGCCACGAGGTCCGTGGATAGCCCGCCCTGCAGGCGGATGGGGGCCAGCGGCGCTTCCCACGACTCGGCCAGCCGCCCCGCCAGCCAGTCCGGGTCCAGGTCGAGGAGGGCCACATACCGGGACACCACGGCCTCCCGCTCGTCATCGTCCTCGGGCAATTGGCGCGGCACCAGCGACGCCCGGAATGACGGCCGGCTGGTGGCCAGCGGCCGGCCGTTGCGGTCCACGATCTCCCCGCGGGGCGCCGGGAGGGGAAAGAGGCGGACACTGTGTTCGTCCGCGGCGGCGCGGTACCGGGCCGACTCCACCACCTGGAGGTAGCCGAACCGCAGGAGCAGGGCGACCCAAGCCAGCCCGATCACATAGGCCAGGACATTGATGCGGAGGTGTATCCGGCGCCCGGTTCCGGGGACCATGCCTGGCCTAGACCTCGCGCTCGGCCCGACCCAGCACGCGGTAGAGGATGGGGCAGGCCGCGCCGGTCAGCAGGGCATCCAGGACCAGCCGGGGCACCAGGGCCACGGGCGGGCCGGAGAGTTCGCCCCGGGCCCACCCGGCCGCCAGCCCCGCCACCCCGTAGCCCAGCCCCGCGATCACGCCCATGGCCGCCTGGCCCGAGACCCGGCGCCAGAAGAGCAGGCGCCGGAAGGCCACCGGGACACTCCCGGCCAGCAGGCCACCCAGGGCGCGGGCCCCGATGCGGGAGTCCGCAAAGAGCAGGCCCAGGGCCAGCCCCCCCGCGAACCCCCATGCGCCGCCGGCCAGCGCCGAACCGCGCAGGGCCACGCACGCCGCCAGGGCGGCGAACAGGATCGGGCGGCCGCCGATCACGGGCAGTTCCAGAAGGCCGGAGGCGTCGAGCAGAAGGGCCAGGGCCAGGCAGGCGGCGTGAAGGATGAACCTCATTCGCCGCGGGGCAGGACGAGGACCTCCTCGAGCCGCCGCACGTTCACCGCCGGCGCGATCTCCGCCGTCATCAGCATCCCATCCAGGTGAATGTCCTTCACGACCCCGATCAGAATCCCCTTGGGAAACGCGCTCCCGTGGCCGGCCGTGAGCACCCGGTCCCCCACCCGGACATCATCACCTGCGGCCAGGTACCGGAGGGAGCAGCCCTCGCCCTCCCCCGTCAGGACGCCCATCGCGCGTGACCGCTGGACGAACCCTGCGATCCGGCTCCGGGGATCGCACAACCAGAGCGCCACGGCATGGTCGGCCCCGGCCGAGAGGATGCGGCCGACGGCGCCGGCGGCGGCCACGACGGCGTTCCCTTCCCGCACGCCGTCCCGCACGCCCAGATCAAGGACCAACGTGCGGAACGAAGCGCCGGGATCGGATCCGATGACCCGCGCACTCACGGCCGGACCCGTGACCTCCTCCTTCAATTGCAGAAGGCGGCGGAGGCGGACCAACTCGCGTTGCTGTTCCTCTTTCAGGATCGTGCGCTGTTCGAGGGCCGCGATCTGCCGTTCCAGCTCGCGGGCCTCGCGTCCCACCGCTGCCAGCCCCCGCGCCGCCCGCAACCCGGAGGCCCCGCTCTCGCGCAGGGCCGCCGTGGCGCCTAGGCCCGCCCGCCACGCGCCGCCCAAAGCACCGGCCACGGGACCCAGCAGGGAGAGGGTCTGCGCGGGGAAGGCGGTCATCCCCGCCGCGAGCAGACCCAGCGCCACCAGCCCCCCGCTCTGCCAGAGGCCCCAGAGCGTCGACCGGACCGCCCGGGTACGGGGACGGATCGGTGGGCGCCCACGCCTCACGAGAACTCGGGAAATTCGTGGTCGTCGAGTGCCATCAACTCCAGGAGGTCCGCGCGCCCGTCCAGGAGTTTTCCCGCCCCGCGCACGACGCAGGAGACCGGATCCTCCACCCGGTGGACGGCCACGCCGGTTTCCTCCGACAGTCTGATGTCAAGATTGCGCAGCATCGAACCCCCGCCGGCCAGCACGATGCCACGGTCGGTCAGGTCGGCGGAGAGCTCGGGCGGCGTCCGTTCCAGGGTCCCCCGGACCGCGCTGATGATGGACAGCAGGGGTTC
>JAHFSL010000270.1 GCA_023265785.1 Candidatus Coatesiibacteriota bacterium
TCCGCAAGTACACGGGCGCCGGCTCCATGACCTGGTCGCGCACGTTTAACGGGCCGGGCACGGGGACCGACGCGGTGAACGCGGTGGCCGTGGACGCGGCAGGCACCATCGTGGCCGCCGGGTCGGAATACGAGTCCGCGACCGCCGTTGACGAATGGTTCATCCGCAAGTATGACGCCGCGGGGAACGTGCTCTGGTCGAAAGTGGATGGCGGCGGCCTCGTGACGGGGGTGGATTTCGCCACCGGGGTGGCCATCGCCGCCAGTGGCACCATCTTCGTGGTCGGGCAGGACGATTACGGCCCCGGGCCATACGAGGATTGGGCGGCACGCGCGTACGACGCGAACGGGAACCTGCTCTGGCAGGACATCCTGAACGACGGCGCGGGCGGCATGGACCTCGCGCGGGCGGTCGCGGCCGATGCGGCGGGCAACGCAGTCGTGGCGGGAACCGTCGGGAGCCAATTCGTCGTCCGGAAGTACTCCCAGATCGGCACCATCCTCTGGACGCGGTCCGGGTACGGATTCGAGGAGGCCCATGGGGTGGCGGTGGACACTGCGGGCAATGTGGTGGCCGTGGGCTTCCAAAGCCTCCCGGACCAATGCTGGGTCGTGCGCAAGTACACGTCCGGGGGTTCCCTGCTCTGGACCCGGACGGAGGGTGGCGTCGGTGCCGATGCCGCCGAGGCCGTCGCGACGGACGCCGGGGGGAACATTCTCGTGGCCGGCTGGCAGACCGCGCCGGGCGGAAACGTAAACCAGGTCGTCCGTAAGTACGACGGAGCAGGCAACGTGATCGATGTCCAGATTCGGGACGGGGTGCAGGCCGGAACGGACTTCGGGTACGGGGTGGCGGCGGTGCCGGGTGGGAACGACGCGGTGCTGGTCGGGAGCGAGGCGGTGCGCGACCGGGGCGACGACTTTGCGACTACCCGATACACGCTGGCGGCCGGTGGTCCAACGCCGCCCGGCGCGCCCGGATCCTTGACCGCGCAGGCGGAGAATCAGCAGGTCAGCCTGAACTGGTCACCTGCTCCCGCCGGCGGTCTTGCGGTGACGTCCTATGAGGTCTGGCGGGCCACCTGCGCAACCTGTCCGTTCCCGTCCTTTGTCACCCTGCCTGCCACCGCGACCACCTACACGGATGCCGGACTGGTCAATGGGGCCTGGTACTACTACATCGTGCGGGCGATTGACACGGGCGCGCAGGCCGGCCCGTGGTCCCCGGTGGCCCAGGCCCGGCCGCTGGACGCCAACCTCAACCGGCCTCCGTTCTGTTCCGCGACCCTGCTGAATGGCACGGGCAATGAGGTCCGGATCACCTGGGGTTTTGCTCCGCCCGGGACGCACCCGGCCACGGCCTATCTGGTCTACCGCGCGACCTTCGCGGGCGTTCCTCTGGCGGAACTCACCCTGGGGGAGGCGGCCGCGGGCTCGAGTTCGCTCTACCACGCCGTCGAGGCGCCGGGAACCTACTGGTTCTACGCCCGGTCGGAGGGCTCTCTCTCCAATCCTTCCCCCTTCTCGCCGCCGATCACCGTGGCGGGGACCCCGCCATCCACCCCCGGTTGGTTGACCGCGTCCGGTAATGCCTCGCAGGTGGTGCTCGCGTGGGCACCGTCAACCGTGGGGTCCTTCCCGGTTTCCGCCTACCGGGTGTACCGGGCAACCTACCCCAACAACTGGAGTGTCACCCCGCCGCCGGTTCTGGCGACGCTCTGGGGCCTGTGGAGCACCGCGTATACGGACGGCGCCGTCGTGGCGGGAACGCTTTACTACTACACGGTGGACGCCTTCGATGACCGGTCGCCCGCCAACCAGAGTGGCAATACCAATCAGGTGGCGGCCGGACCCGGCCTGCCGGCAGCTCCGGTCGTCACGGCCACCGGCGGGCCGCATTTCATCAATTTGACCTGGAGCCTGCTGACCGCCAACGCGTCGAACGGACTCCAGATCAGCCGCTACCAGGTGTACCGGTCCACCACATCGACCGGCCCGTTTGCACTCCAGCGAACGATCTATGCTCCCATTCCCTCGGGGTTCCCGAACGCGGGAGTGACCCAGTGGGTGGACCCGAATGCGTCGCCCGTGTGGGGCCAGGCGTTTTCCTACCGGGTGGACATCATTGATGCTGGGGCGTCGGGTGCGCCCTCGGCCGTGGCCACGGCCGTGCCCGGGTGGGCGGCTTGGCAGAAATACTCGGGCGATGCGTATGCGACCAGGAGATCTGCGCTGTTTATTCCGGACAGGCTGGAACCAATCTGGCGGTTGAACGGGCTTTCGGTCACGAACGAGCCGGTGTTCCACAAGGGGGTGCTGTATGTGACCGACCTGGGCGGTTATGTCCGGTCATACAACGGATTGACCGGGACCGCCGGAGCGACCGCGACCTACAATGGAAACAATCCCATCTACACCTCGGCAATCGTGGGACCCGACGATCTCCTGTATTACGCGAACATGGATTCCAAGGGTTCGACGGGATTCTATTGGTGGGCCACGCCGGGGCTGGCCTTCGTTTCCGGGACCGTTGTGCCGACTGCTAACGGGAGCGAGAGTGCCCTGCTCAACCACTCCTTCATCGGGGGCGGCAATGCACTGGTCCTGGGTAACAACTACGGGGACATCTGGGCGCTCCGGACCGGTCCCACGGGGGGATTCTCCGACTGGCATTATTCCGGTCCCACGATTGTCGGGCAGAAGGGAGCGGCGACAGTCCTCATGAATGGGAATGTGGCCGAGTTGTGGAACCGGGTGGGCTGGCCGGGCAATCTCATCTGTTTCACTCCGCAGGGGTCCATTGCGTGGGCCATTACCATCACCGGCGGGGTGCCCTCCACCAAGTTCTACATGTCCGCGCTCACGGTGGGGGGTGATGGGACGCTCTACGCCGGGATCAAGGATGAAGTTGCGCTGAACCCGTTATCGGGTGCCCAGTTCTGGAGTAATGTCGGGACGGAGGAGGTGACCGGGATCACGCCCGAGGCGGACGGCTCCACCTATGTCACCCGGTTGACGACGATCCGGAAGGTTTCCCCGGCCGGGGTGACCGTGTGGTCCGTGACCGTGGGCGGCGGGGCGGCCACCGAGATCGCCCCGGCGGCACTCTCGGCCAACGGCCTGCTGGTGGTCGAGTACAAGGAGGGGACCGCAAGCAACGGCATCCAGCTGATCCGGGCCGCCACGGGAGCCCCGGTCTGGAACTGGCGGTCGGGAACCGCGACGACCGCGACGAACCTCTCCGGAGCCATCGTGACCCCGTCCGGGTGGGTCTACGGCGCGCTGGACACGGTGCTGGCGGGTTTCGCAGTGCCGCCGGTGCTGACGCTCAACAAGCGGGTGGATCAGGGCGTGGCACTTGCGGGAAATACGCTGACCTATACGGTCTCCTGGAGCAATTCGAGCGTCATGACGGCGCCGAACCTGTGGGTGTGGGACACCCTGCCCAACGGGGTGGTCTTCGCGGGGGCAAGCCTCGTCACCCGCGTGCCCGGTGGTGTGACCGTCGGGGCCACGTATGCCACATCCATCGCCGGTCCCTGGAGCGCGGGTCAGCCCGCCGATGGCACGGGCGGCCCGCTGGTCATGCGCTGGCTGGTCTCGCCGGTGGGGATGTTCGCCAGCGGCGAGTTGGCCTACTCGGTCCGAATCAGTTCCACCCTGACGGGCGCCAATCTCCTCCTGGCCAATGGCGCCTCGGGGTCATCCTTCTTCGGCTCCACGACGACGCTCGTGGCGTCCATGGTCGTGAGCACGACGGTCTACGAGCGGCCGCGCCTTTCCGTGAGGGTCCGCAATCCCGAACCGCTCTACGCCAGGACGGAAGGGGAACCGCAGTTGTATCAGGTGTCGTTCAGCAATCCCGGGGCGGTGACGATCTTCAATCTGACCGTCACCGAGCAGCCGGGGCCGAATGGGCCGTTCACGGCCCGGACGTATCGGGCGCCTTCCCTGACGGCCACGGTCACGGGCGCCGGAACGCTGGCGGCCTCCTGGGCCACCACGATGGCAGGCCCCTGGGCGGCCGGCGAGCCGGCCGATGGGCAGGCACCACCGCTCTACCTCCGGTGGACGCTCACGCAATTGGAGCCGGGGCGGAGCGCGAGGGTCGGGTATCAGGTCAACGTCCTCCCCGGCGGTCCCGAGGTGCTCCTTGAGGCCTATGCCTCGGCGACCATGGCCATGGATCCCGGATCGGTGACCCAGGCGGCGCTGACCTACTCCGCGACCGCCACGGGCAAGCGCACCACGCCCCCGCTGATGATCCTGCGGACGTTTGACGGTCTCCCGGTGTACGCGGACGCGGCCTACGGCGCGGCGGCGGACGCCAGCGGGAACGTTGTAGTCGCAGCGAACGAAGGTGGAGCCACGGGTGGGTTGAACTGGAGAATCCGCAAGTACGACCCGACCCTCACCACGGTCCTCTCCACCACGGACTATGACGGTCCGGGGAGCGGCTCGGATTTCGCGAACTCTCTCGCCGTCGATTCCGGAGGCAACGTCGTGGTGGTGGGTTCCGAGCTGGGATTGACGGGCTCATGGAATTGGCGCATTCGCAAGTACGACCCGACCCTGACAACCCTCCTCGGTTCCACGGACTAC
>JAHFSL010000271.1 GCA_023265785.1 Candidatus Coatesiibacteriota bacterium
TTTGGCCAGCAGGGGGAGCGGGAAGATCTCCGGCTGACCCGGCGGCAGGGTGGCGGAGAGCACCAGCGCCCAGCCCACCGCGAGCAGGATGAGGGCGCACCCCGCCACCAGCGGATTGAGGCTTCCCAGGAACCGGCGCAAGCGGTACATGGGCTCCTATTATTGCGCCGGAGGCGCCCGCGCCACCTTTCGGGATGCCACCCTGACAACGGCTGGCACCCTCCCACTGCCGAGCAAGAACATCCGCGCCTCCCACGCCGTCCCGAACGCATTGGTCGCCCTCACCAGCGCGTGGTACCACCCGGACCGCGCGGACGTGCCATCCCTGGCCTTCCCGTCCCAAGTGCAGGTCAGCGGGCCTCCCGACACGGTTCGGCTGAAGATGCTTGCGTCCTGAGGTGGAAGCCCGAGGATTCTGACCTCAACGTCGGCTGGGCCGTCCAGCATGAACCCGATCACGAACGCGTCCTCGCTGGCCGGGTCCGGGGTCACCTCCAGCTGGGTGATGCGCGGGACTGATCCGGTCGGCACTCCGTCCGAAAGCGTGGTCAGCGGCGCAGCCGTTGCCAGCGACATGACGCTCACCGTCGAGCTGGGCAGGTGCAGATGGAGGACGCCGGGCACGAATCGAGTGCCGTTGTCCCCCAGCACGAGGGCATAGGCGTCGGTGGGGCTGACCATCCGGACTTCCGTCAGGAGCAGTTGGAGGATCCCGAATCCTTCCGGGATCGCCACGGGCACCTTGGTCCAGGAGCCGTATGCATAGGCCAGCACCACGGGAAGCGCCCGGTCCACGCCGGCCGGAGGGTCCACGCCCACCTAGTCCCCGAGGGCGATCCCATGGTCCGGGTGCAGGAAGTGCAGGCCGTACACGGGGGCGTCCAGATCGGCGGACAGCGGGACCCGGGTCCAGCCGCCGCCGCTAAAGTGCCAGAGCCCACCATGCCCTCCCGCCCACACTTCACCCGGGGCGTTCATCCACAGATTGTGCCAGGCCACCGCCGGCAGACCCGCCGCCGCCGTCCAGGTCATCCCGTCGAAATGCAGGAGCCCGGAGGCCCCGCCGATCCCCCAGCCCTCGCCCGACTGGCCCCGCGCGAACCGAAGGTGATGGGCGTACGTGTTCGGACCCAGGGACTGGAACAGGAACCAGCCCGTCCCGGAGAACCGGTACATCTCTCCATCGCCGGCCGAACAATTGGCGTCCAGGCACCGGACGGCCGCTTCCCACCCGTCGGTGGCGCTCACCAGGGTCAGCGGTCCGCCTCCCAGGTTCCCGATCGACAGGAGCACCGGCGGCGGCACCTCGTCCAGCACCGTCCAGAGGGTGCCTGAAAGCGCATAGTGGACGGCCGGGGCGCCGTCCGAACCACAGGTCTCCGGACTGACGGAACCGGTCTCCAGCGCCCCCACCCCTGGTCCCGCGAGGGAGACGCCGGTGGCGTACAGTCCGGCGCAGGTGGGCCCGGCCGGGATCGTCACGGCGGGCCACTGCCCGCGCGCGAACGAGCGCACGACGGGATGTGGAAGGCCATGCCCAAACCCGACCACCCACCCCGTCGCGGTGCCCGAGAAATCAAGGTCTATGTAGAGGTCATCTTCTTCAATCGGACCGGTGAAGAAGTCAGGAATGGACTCCACCTCGATCGTCGCCTGCCCCGTCGCGCCGGACACGCTCCCGGCGTTCCGCACGGTTAGGGTCTGCGTGCCCCCCGTGAAGAGCGTGGCCGAAAAGACATGGACGCCGGCATCGGTCTTGGTAAAGCCGTAGGGCGCGGGGACCTGCCCCAACGGATCCGTCGAGGTGAACGCCACGGTCCCGGTGAAGGTCGTCACGATGTTCCCGAACTTGTCTGCCGCCGTCACCGTGACAGGGAACCCGACCCCGCTCTTGACCGCGGACGGTGCCGCCACCAGGAACTGGTCCACGCTCCCCGTGTTCGGATTGACCTTGACTGTAACCGAACCCTTTATCGCGGGCCGGCTCGCCTCCACCACCGAGATCGTCGTGGTTCCGGACTTGAACAGTTGCATGTTCAGTGAGATGGTCCCTCCTGCAAACGCCACGCTGAACGGCGTGACGCTCGGGTCCGAGAACGTGACCAGGACCCCGCCCGTGAAGGTGGGGTCCACGGTCCCGCTCGCGGTCACCGCCTGGATGGTGAGGGTAAATATCTCACGCGAGGTGACGGCCACCGGGGCGACCAGGTGGAACTTGATGGCCTCCAACTGCCCGAACGCCGCCGCACCCGTGACCACCGTGCGCTGGGCCACGGTGGGCGAAGCCGTGGTTTCCCCGATGTTCTCACCGCTGACCATGCCCAGCACGGGCGCTCCTGCTCCGGCTGGCAGCCGCACGGCGATCAGGTGCCCCTCCGCCGTACTCCCCTTGGTGGGGGTCAGGGAGGCGGTGTACCAAACCCGGCCATCCTCCACGGCGGGGGCCGAGAAGCTCCGGGCATTCTTCCACTGGCCCGTGGCACTGGTGCTGAAGGCCCACAGTGCTGCGCCGTCGTTCAGGCGCACGGCCCGGAGGACCGCGTCGTTCCCGGACACGATGAAGACCGTTCCCCCGCTGACGGCAGCCTCGGCAGGGAACGAGAGCCCGGGGCCGGACAGCGTCCAGGTCGGGGCCAGGGTGCGCGCCTCCAGGGCCACCACCCGCGTGGGCGTGGGGATGATGAGCCGGGCGTCCGCCAGCATGGGCGCCGCCGTGAGGCCCGTCTGGCCCAGGTCAGCCTGGCCGATCAGCTGGCCGAGTCGGCGCGCAACGTCATAGGTGCCGGTGGCAAAGACGGCCAGTTTCCCCGATTCACTCAAGACGTAGACCCGTTCGCCATCCACCACCGGCGGGAAGACCCGGGCCGTGGCGGCCACCCCCGGCAGGGTCGCCGACCAGCGCAACGCCCCATCCGTCCCCACCGCGAACACCCTGCCCCACAGCCCCAGATACACGACGCCCCCGGCCACGGTCGGCCCCAGCCGCGGCGCCGCCGTCGGGCTCGTCGGGTTGGTCCCCGACACGCTGACGCTGGGCAGCGGGAACCGCCACCGAACGGTTGTGGTGTGCGTGGTCGCATTGCCGGCGCCGTCCAGCGCGATGAGGTTGAACCCGGAGGTCTCGTACACGATGCCCTGCGATGCGGCCGGCCAATTCGTGGCCGGCAACGGCAGTCGGCTGGTCTCGGCAAACGTCCAGAGCGGCGACCCGCTGGCCCGGTCCACCGCCGTCACGCCGCCAGGCGTCGCCCGCCAGATCCGGAAACCCTCCATGACACTTCCCGTGTAGTTGCGCGCGGTCGTGCCCCACTTGCGCGGCACCGGCAGGGTGAAGCCCTGCGCCGCCGCCTGGCCCCGATGGCGGACGTCCTTCTGGACCAGATGCCAGTCCGCGTCCACCCCGGCCGTCTCGGTCGCCTCGTTGGACGGATCACTGCGGTGCCCGGCCGTGTCGCGGGCGCTCAAGAAGTAGGTGAAAGGCTGGCCTGCCAGCGCCGTGTCATCCAGGTACGACCCGGCCAGCTGGGCGGGATTCCGGCAGATGGCCACGAACGGCGATCCCCCCGTCCGCCGGAAGACGTCGTACCCGTTGACCGGCAGGCTCGTGGGCAGCGAGGCCTCCCAGGTCAGAAGAATGCCACCGGATGTGCTGAAGGCAAACAGCGGCCCGGGCGCGGTGGGAGTCGGGAACGGCACGACCACGACCGGCCCGGCGCGCGGGCTCTCCAGTCCGAAGGTGTCCACGGCGGAGAGTTGGTAATAATACGGGCGGAAGTTGGTGAGAACCGTGTCGGTGTAGACCGTGGCGGCCCGCCCGTTGAGCGGGGTGATGAAGGCGTACGGCCCCGCCGCGACGGTGGCACGGTACAGTTTGTACCCGGCCACCGGCACGCCGGGCAGGTCGGGATAGGTCCAAGAGAGAAGAGCCTTGAGGTTCCCACTCTCGGCCGCCAGTCCGCTGGGCGGGGCCGGCAGGACGTTCACGGTCACCACCCCGATCAACCCCGCCGCGTCGCGGGCGGTCACGGTAATCGGCCCCGAACTGAAACAGGTCGCGGAGGACAGGAACCGGATGCCTGCATCGGTGTTCTTGAACAGCGTCGGCCCGGGAAGCGCCGCCAGCGGGTCCGTCGCGGTGAAGGACGCGGTCCCCAGGTAGGTGTCCGCCGACCGTCCGGCCAGGTCCACGGCGGTCAGGGTCAGCGAGAACCCGACCCCCACCACGAGCGACGTCGAGGACAGGTCCAGCCGGAACGCGATGGGCGTGTTGTTCGTGAGGCTCAACAGCTTGCCCGCCTGCGCGGCGCCCACGAACTGGCTCACGAACAGCCGCCCCCGCGCGAGGGCCGGCTGGCTCCCCTCCGCCAGGATCTCTTTGCTCGCCCAGAGCTCCTCCCCCACCGTGCTGCTGGGGCTTGACTGCCGGAAGGCGCGGGCGCGCCGCTGGCCGTCTTTGGGCGTGGCCCCGACCCCGTACACCACCCCGTTAACGACGATGGGCTCGGTCCGGTCCATCTGGAGGTCGGTGCCCCACTTCAAGGTTCCCGTGGCGCCGTCCAGCACCCGCAACCGGCTGGCGTCGAACAGATAGATGTTCTCG
>JAHFSL010000272.1 GCA_023265785.1 Candidatus Coatesiibacteriota bacterium
TGCCGGGCGAAGAGCAGGGCGGCCAGCGCCGCCATGGTCAGGAGCGTGATCCGGATAAATCGGTCGGTGCGACCCACGCGCTACCGGCCCTCCAGCCGCGCCAATTCAGCGGCGGCCTGCGGGTGGCCGGGCGCGAGCGTGAGGGTGCGCCGGTATTCCCCCAGGGCCTCCTCCCTCCGTCCCTGGGACAGCCGGAGTCGGGCCAGCCCCAGGTGGAGCTCCGGATGGCTGGCGTCTATCAGCATTGCCCGGCCCAGATATCGTTCCGCCGCCGCGGGCTGGCGGGCGTTGAGAGCAATGGTGGCGAGATTGAGCTGGGCGGTGATCGAGTCGGGAAGCAATTGGGCGAGATGCATGAAGGCGACGCGCGCCCCGGCGGCCTGGCCCTGCGCGTGCAGGACAAATCCCAGGACTTCCCAGCCCGCAGCCAGCCGCGGCCAGCGGCGGGTCACATCGCTGGCGACGCGTGCCGCTTCGCCCAGGTTTCCGGCCTGCAGTGCGGATTCCGCCCCGGCGAGCACGGCACGGCCTTCCAGGTCCTCGGCTCGGCCGCGCTCGAGGGCGGCGCCGCGGGCGTTGCCGGTTGCGTCCAGCCAACGGGCGCGGACCCGGTGCCAGCCGGGGGTCGGGGGCACATCGGGCGGGCCGTCCCCCAGGAAGTGCTGGGCGAGGTCCATCCGACCGGCATCGAGCGAGAGTTCGCCGCCCCACACGCGCGGCTCGGTCATCCAGGGACTGGCGGCAAGCGCTCGGCCCAGCGCGTCAAGCGCGCGGTCGCGGGCGCCGTGCCGCAGGAGGGGAAGACCCAGATACGACTGCCGATCGATCCGACCGACATTGAGGTTGGTGATGGCATGCCAGGGGGCGAGGGCCAGGGCCCGGCGATAGGCCAGGAGGGAGTTCTCCAGGTCACCGCGGATCTCATAGGCGCGGCCGAGATACTGCCAGGGGTGGCGGTTTTCGGGGGTGAGGGCGACCGCCTTCTGCAGGCGGCCAACCGAGGTGATGCCATCCCCCCGGTCCACGGCCTCCGCGCCGAAATGGTATTCGGCGGTGGACACAAGCAGGCTTCCGGCCTTCAGGCAGAGCAGGAGCGCGAGCCAGCGTATCGCGCGGCGGGCGGAGTGGGGGATCAGCGGGACGTCAGTCGTGTTCCCCGCCGAGGGCGCGGCGGCAAGTCCGGCATGGACCCACAGGAAAAACCCCGAGGAGGGGAGATACAGGAAAAAGTTTGTGCCCATGGACACCGCCATGGCGAGCAGGGAAAGGGAGAGCGCTCCCCCCGGGCCGGCCTCCTGCCAGTTACGCCAACCGGGCATGAGCACGGCCAGGAAGAGGACCAGCCCGATGAGCCCCAGGTCGGCGGTCACCTCGGCCCAGTCGTCGTGCGCGTGGTTGACGGACAGCGTGGGTCCCAATGATCGGGTCAGCGTCGCGGGCTGGGTTTGCGGAAACAGGACCGGAAGTTGACCCGTGCCGTGTCCAAAGAGCGGGGCGGTGCCGATCAGACGTGCGGTGCCCCGGAGCATGTCGAGCCGCTGGGTGAACGAGAACCGCTGGGCGCCGGAGGTCCAGCGGTCCAGCGGTGCCCGCAGGGCGGGCACCGCCAGAACAATGGCGAACGCGAGCCCGGCGATGGCCACGGTGGGCAGGGCGACCCGGGCCCCGCGCCGGCCGGCCCGGCGCTGGGCGGCAACCAGCCAGAGCGCCACCGCGGTCAGGGCCGCCAGTTGGCCCCCTTTCGACCCGGAGAGGAGGATGGCCGTCGCTGTGAGGCCCGTGGCCCCCCACCAGCCCGCAGCCGCCATACCCCCCGCGTCCAGCGCCAGCGTCATGAGAATGGGCAGATGGAGCGCCAGATAGTCCGCCAGGAAGGTCGGGTTGCCAAGCGTCGAGAGGATCCGGGCGCCGAAGGGGTTGATGAGGCGGACACCGGTCACGATGCTGTTCCAACCCGCCTGCGCGATGCCGTTGGCGGCGACGAGGGTGGCGATGCCTGCGGTCCACGCAAGGTACTGACGGGTGAATCCCAGGTGCCGGCCCACCGCGCGGGCGCGGACGAAGAGCAGGGCCCCGACCAGCCAGGGGGCCAGCGGGAGCACCGTGACCGGCCCCCGCAGGCACCCCGCGGCCGCAACCGCCAGAAAGGCGGCCAATGGCCATGGGGCGGATCCCGGGCCCGGAAGGACCATCAGGGCGGCACCGGTCAGGAGCCAGGCCGCTTCCTTGGGCGCCAGGGCATCCACGGCCCAGGTGAAGGAAATCGCCAGTGGGAGGAGCGCGGCGGGCACGAGCAGTGCGAGCCGTTGCACGAGCATCGTGATCATTCTAGACTGTGCACCAATGATTCCGTACGGGGTCGCATACTATCCCGAGCATTGGCCCAAGGACCGGGTCGAGGCCGACGCCCGCCTGCTTGCCGAGCTCGGGTTCAATGTGGTCCGGGTGGGGGAGTTCGCGTGGAGCCGGTTCGAGCCGCGGCCCGGCCATTATGAGTTCGGCTGGATGGACGACGTGGTCGAGACGCTGTACAAGCGCGTAATCAAGACCATCATGGGGACGCCCACCGGCGGGGTGCCCCCGTGGTTCAGCGCCGCGCACCCCGACAGCCTGCTGGTGGACCGGCTGGGCCGGCGCGCCGGGTCGGTGAACCGGTACTTCACCTGCTTCAACCACAAGCCGTTCCTGGACGCGACGCGCCGGCTGGTGGAGGCGCAGGCTGAACGGTATGGCGACGACGCCCGGGTCATGGGCTGGCACCTGCACAACGAGCTGGGCGGCAACCGCTGTTATTGCGATCGGTGCCGCGTGGCGTTCCAGGCGTGGCTCAAGGAGAAGTACGGGTCGCTCAAGGAACTGAACCGCCGGTGGGGCACGCGATTCTGGTCGCATGTCTATAACGAATGGGAGGAGATTCCGGTCCCGCTGGAGACGCATGGGGCGGCAGCGCCCGCGCTCGCGTTGAACTGGGAACGCTGGTTCGTGGACCACCTCGCGGGATACGCGCGCCTGCAGGCGGATCTTATCCGGGCCCGGGCCAAAAACCAGTGGATCTCAACCAACATTGACCCGCACGATGCGCGCATGTTCCCGGTCCTTGACCGCATCGGCTACAACAACTATCCGCACACCTGGGATAACGGGGATGACACGGCCAACGCGATGCGGCTGGATGCGATGCGCCCGCCCTCGGCGAAGATGAATCCATTTTCCTTCGAACAGCGGGGTGGCCAGCCGGGGTGGGACCTGGTGTCCCGGTTGAACCGCCCGGGCGAGATGCGACTGCTGGCCTGGCAGGCGTTCGCCCATGGGGCGGATGGCATGACCTATTTCCGGGAGCGGATCGCATGGTTTGGCCATGAGAATCTGTGGGGCGGAATCGTCCGGCATGACGGCACTCCGCACCCGCATGTCGCTCCCGCCGCGCGCCGCATCGCCGATGAGCTGCGCCGGGTTTCTCCCGTCATGGAGGGCGGGAAGGTGGAGAGCGCCGTGGCGATCGTCCGGTCGCAGGACTGCGCCTGGGCGCTGGAGCGCCAGCCCCAGCAGGAGCGCTGGTCGTACGAGGGCGCCCTGCGGGAATGGTACGCCGCGGGCGTCCGCTACGGGGTCAATCTCGATGTCGTTGAGCCCCGCGAGGACCTGGAGCGGTACAAGGTGCTCATCCTTCCCGCGCACTACCTCATGACCCCGGCGCTGGCCGAGCGGCTCCAGAAGTTCGCCGAGCGCGGCGGGGTCGTCATTTCGTCATTCCGGTCCGCGGTGGCGGATGACGATGTGGCGGTACCCGAGCAGGAGCCGCCGGTCTGGCTTCACGAACTCTTCGGCGTCAAGGTCGAGGCCTATGACGTGCAGGAAATCGAGCGGTACCGCACCCGCCCCGACGACCCGCCGGGGCGCATCCGGCTGGCGCATGCCGCCCTGGGGCGCGGCACGGCCCGCGCCCACACCTGGTACGACCTGCTCTCCCTGCGTGACGGGGCGAAGGCCATGGCCACGTACGCGGCCGGGTTCTACCGGGGTACGGCGGCGCTGGCCGAACGCCGGGCGGGGCGGGGTTGGGCGTTTTATGTGGGTTGCGGAACCGAAGCACGGGTGCATGAGGCGCTCTTCGCCCACGCGGCCCGACTGGCGGGAATCAAGCCGCTCGCCCGGGTCCCCGGGGGTGTCATGGTGCGCGAGCGGACGGTGCACCGGGGGGCCATCCGGTTCCTGCTCAACTTCACGACGGGCAAAAAGAGGGCCACGGTGGGGCCGGGATTTACCGACCTGCTGACGGGCCGTCGCGCCCCAGCCGCCGTCACCCTGCCGGCCTACGGGGTGGCGGTCCTGCACCGGCTCCAGCGCAAGCCGTGACCGCCGTGCCGCCGGCGTTCCGGGGCCCAGTCTCCCTGCTGGCCGATTGCATCGCGCTGTACGGTGACGGCGTTGTGGACATCTCCGCCGAGCATGACCACGAAGTGGTGGTTCCCCTGCCGCCGGGTGCGCGGGCCACCCGCATTACCGCGCTGACGTCGGCGGGTGAACAGCCCCATCGCCACTCCACGGATCCTGCGGGCGTC
>JAHFSL010000273.1 GCA_023265785.1 Candidatus Coatesiibacteriota bacterium
CCACAGCACGGTGGGTGCCAGCCCGATGGCCGCCATGGCCGTCACGGCACCGGCCCGGGCACTGCGGCGGGGGGCGCCCGTCCCGGCCACGACCCGGAACACCACGACCCCCAGCAGGACGACGGCCAGTGACCCCGCGGCGGCCGAGAGCAGGTTGGTCCGAAACGCGGGAACGCCAACGGGCAGGGTCAGCGCCAGCCGTCCCAGCAGGGCGTGGAGGACGTACCCGGGTGGGTGGGCGTTGCCAAGCGTGGCGGCGCATGTGACCAATTCCCCGCTGTCCTCGAAGGTCACCCCCGGTGCGAGTCCGGACAGGAAGACGGCGAACCATGCGAGCCAGGAGGCACACGCGACGGAAAGGCTCAGAGGTTGAGTTTCACCTCGACATCGGCGGTGTCGGCGGCGGCAACCTTGAACAGGTCCCGGGGGTGCGCGTGGGCCCAGCCCGCGACGATGTTGGTGGGCACCGTCTCGATGGCCGTGTTGTAGTTCGTGACGCTTTCATTATAGAACTCGCGCCGGTCGGCGATCTCACTCTCCAGCGAGGACACCCGGGCGGTCAACTGGGAGAACAGGGCGATGGACTTCAATTCGGGATAGGACTCGGCCACCGCGAAGAGTTTCCCCATGGCGGCCGAGAGTTCCCCCTCGGCCTTCGCGCGGTCGGCCACGCCCGCCGCCCCCACCGCTGCCGTGCGCGCGACGATGACCCGCTGGAGCGTCTCCCGCTCGAACCTGGCCGACCCCTCGCAGACGCCGATGAGCTTGGGGATCTCGTCGTGCCGCTGTTTCAGCAGGACGTCAATGTTGTACCAGGCCCGGTCGCCCTGGTTCTTGAGGAAAATCACCCGGTTGTACAGCGCGGCGCCATACCCCGCCACCGCGAACACCACCACCCCGAGCACCACGAGCACGGCGATCCCGGTCATGGGTCTATCCTACTCCGGCCAGGACCTGCCAAAGCCCCGCGACCACGAGCACGGTTCCACCGGCCAGCCAGAGGGCCGGGTGGCCGCGAGCGGCCAGCGCGTCACGCTCGGAGCCCGAACAGACGAGGAACCAGCCGGAGGCGGGCCGGCGGACGGCCAGGTGGGGGGCGGCGTCGGCCGCGGGCGATTCCGTCAGGGCGGCTGATTGCGCCTGTGCCCGCGCCGCATCCCACTCCTCGGGCTGGAGAACGCCGTCCTGGTTCGTGTCGAACACCCTCTTCTGCTCCGGGGATGCCAGCCAGCCCTTCAGGATCTCCGCCACCCGCATCCGCCGGCGATCCGCCAATCCACCCGTCCGCTCGACCTGGCCCAGGACATACACCGGCGCCTCGGTCAGGATCGCCCACTCCTCGATGCGGAACGCGATGGTCGGCCAGACCGACCAGTAGCCGTTGGTCTGGGCATACCGCCGGATTTCGAAGGCCGGCTCATCCCCGGCATTGATCCGGATGTTGCAGGTCTGGACGCCGGTCACCTCGGCGCCGGCCGGCTCCACGCGAATCATGCCCGTCCCATCGTCCAACTGGAACGGGGCCGCGGCGCCGGTGTTCAGCACGACGCGGGACTGTTCCTGCCCCTTGGCGCCGGGCTCGTACCGGGTGACCCGGACCTTCCACCAGGCGCAGGGCAGTTGGCGCACCGGGGAGGTCAGCGGCGTCTCGGCAGGCCGGGCGGTGCCGGAAAGTTCCGCCAGCCCGATGGCCACCGACCGGACCCGTGAGGTGGGTAGGTTGCGGATCATCCAGACCCGCCGCTGATTGCGCCAGCCCCACCCGGCACTGCCCGCGCCGGCCGCAAGCGCCAGCCACCCCCAGTGGGCCTGGACCCACGGTGGGGCGATCAGAGCAGGAGCACCCCCAGCGCGATCAGCACGAGCATGGGCGCCAGCGCCATCCCGAGCCCCGCGCGATGCGGGGCAGGCGGCGGCGCCACCGGCTTCGGCGCGGGTGTGGCGACGGCTGTTCCTGTCGGCACCCTGGCGACGGAGCCGGTCAGCGCTGTTGCGCTGGCTGGCGGCGCGGCGGTGCCGGGGGCGGCCAGTTTCGTCAGCGCCTTCCAGAACTGCGGAATGCCCACCGGCTGGGCATACCGGCCCGTGGCGACCGCCATGCCGTAGCCCAGCCCGCCGACGGAGCCGACGGTGAAAAGGATCGCGCCCAGCCAGGCGAACCGCGGCCGGCGCACCGCCTTCTCGGGCAGGATCTGGGTGTAGAGCAGGCCCCAGGCGCGCACGCGCGGCAGGAGGGCGAACAGCAGGGGGGGCGCGAGAATGACCGACATCACCACATTGTTGAAGAAGATGATCGAGCCCAGGATCGCGAACGGGACGCCGCCGATCACGACATCAATCCCCCAGCCGATCGTGAAGGCGCAGGCGGACCCCGCGACGAGAAAGATGGCCATGAGCGCCACCCAGTCGCCCGCCCGGGCCCGGTCGGGCATCCGGTCGCGGAACAGGGTGCGCCAGAGGGCGTAGGGGGCGAACCCGTAGAGGAAGTTGCCGATCATGCCGAAGACGCTGCCCGGCCCCAGGCCCAGAAAGAAGTCGCCAACCAGGTTCCCGAACGAACTCCCCCAGGCGCCCGCGGGGCCGAACAGGAGCGACATCACCATCGGGATCGCATTGGCGGGGCGGATCTCGGTCACGCCTGGGATGATCGGAAGGATCTTGAACGGGATCAGGATTGCCGCGAACAGGGCGGCGGACACGGCGGTCAGCACGACCATCCGCGTGTCCTTCCAGACCGCGGCGAGGGCCTTCACCGGACGGCGCGCAACTGCCGGTCGAGGTAGCGCTTGGCCTCGAGGTATTCCCCGGCCAGTTCGTGGGCCTCGATCCTGTTCCAATTGGTGGACGCAACCAGCCGCTCCATCATCCGGGTGTTTTCCACCGACTCGCGGATGACCCCCACGGCGTCGGCGGCGGAATAATTATGCCGCGGCTGGATGTCGTGGCCCACGAACCCGGCGAATCCCGCCTCGATCAGCAGTTTGACGAGGTAGAGCCGGGGCTTGTCCACATCCACCTGGTCGTCCGTGTCGAACTTCGTGCCAAACTGCTTGTTGAGGTGGTAGTGGCCCAGGGCATCGGCCTCCAGGATGAAGGCCAGCGCCTGGACGGGATCGAGCCCGGCCAGTTCCGCATGGCCGGTCTCGGGGTTCAACTTGAACTTCTCCGGGTGCTCGAGCAGGCCGCGCAGGGCCAGGAAGTCCGAATCGGTCTGGAACAGCATGAACCGGCCGGGCTCGTTGGGCTTGGACTCGGCCGCCAGCGTGACCCGGTCACCCTTTTCGCGGACGTCGTACCGGATGATCTCGTTGACCGAGTCGGCATACCAGCGGATGGCCGAGCGCAGGTTGATCGAGGTGTAGTCATCGTATTTTTCGCCGCCCTGCCAGAACACCACCACGCGCGTGTCCATGGCGTAGGCCAGGTCGATCGTACGCTTCGCCCGCGCCACGGCGTCCCGGCGTTCCGCGGCCCGCGCGCTGGAGAGCCCGCGGTGCACGGCGAAGTGGTGGTTATTGGGGGTCACCATCGCCGTCACCAGCCCGTGCGACCGTATGGCCCGGAGCACCGCCTTCATGTTCCGCTCGTTAATTTCATTGGGGTAATGGAGCTCGACCCCCGCCACGCCCGTGCGGCCGCGGCCGATGAGGTGGATCTTCCGGACCGTGTCGGCCCCGGAGAGGTCCGGCCGGCTGACGCCCGTGAAGCGGGTGGACCCGTCGCCGATCGTCCAGACGCAGGCGGAATGGCGGTAGGCAGGCTTCAGGGATGTCATGGGCGGTTCCTCCGGGTGCGGGTTGTGGAATGGCAGGTGTCATTCATGCGGCGCGGACCTGGGCACAGAGCCGCTCAAGGGAGGCCGGGGTCGAATCGGGCAGATGGAGCCGGACGACGGGCCGGCCATGCGCGGCCAGCGCGGCCAGGTCGCCCAGCGCCTGCGCGCGCTCCAGCCGGCTGAACGGCCAGGGCGACCCGGGCACGGGCAGGTCCTCGGCATGGTCACAGGTGACGATGAGAAAGGACCCTGACGCGGGCCCACCTTTGTGCAACTGGCCGGTGGAGTGGAGGTAGCGCGGCCCATACCCGAAGGTGACGGGCACCTTCCAGCGGTCGCGCAGGGCGGCCCGCACCTCCCCCATCAGCCGGTCGGTCTCCGGGGCGAACGGAAGGAACGCCAGGATGCCCAGGTAATCGCGGCCGGGCTTGAGACTCCCCAGCAGGCCCGCCAGTGCCGATCCGCCGGCCGCCGCGCCGTCCCCCGGCAGGGCGCCGGTGGTTTCGAGCCCCTTGAGGAGGGCGCGGGTCCGGTCCTTGGCCTCCTGCACATTCGGCTGGTCAAACGCATTGAGCCCCATCAGGGCACTGGCCACGGCCGTGGCAAACTCCCACCGGAAGAACTCGCCGCCCAAGCCATAGCGCGTCTCCATATGAAGGCGGACCAGGGAATGCCGGGCCCGCTCCAGCGCGGCCAGCCAGGCGCCCGTCCGGTCATCCCATGCCCCGCCCGGCCCGGGGGTTTTCGGCTTCCAGCCCTCGCCCAGCGAGGT
>JAHFSL010000274.1 GCA_023265785.1 Candidatus Coatesiibacteriota bacterium
ATCCTGGGCGGCGGTGTAGCCGCCAACGGGGCATTCATCTTTCCCGCCGTCCGGGACGAGGTGAAGCGCCGGGCCATGCGCCCCGGCAACGAGCAGGTGCGGATTGAGGCGGCGGCCATGGGCAACGACGCCGGCCTGATCGGCGCCGCCGGCCTCCTCCTGCACTGACTCCCACCCGCCCGGGAACTTCCTAGCGCAGGGTGTATTTCGGCTCGGGTTCTGCTGCCAGCAGGCGGCGCTCGCGGCGCCAGCGCCGCTTCGCCGCGGCATTCCACGGAGTCGACTTGCTCAACATCGATATCACTTGGATCGCCCGGTAGCGCGCAATCCTGCCGCGTCCCCTGCCGATCGTTGGCGAACGCATGAGCTCCGAGTCTCTTCGCACCTGGGGATCGCGAGCCATCGCTGCAAACTCTTTCCAGTCAGCCCGCGTCAATTTCACTTGGAGGTCTCTTTCTTGAGTTTAGCCAGCCACCTCATAAGATTCAACTGGGCAAAGTAGCTGCTCACGCGGGTCCAGTCAATTCTCCGGCGTCCCGCCCTGACGAGCGATACCATGTCCGCATAGTCCCCGGCTCGCCGGTTGGGATTATTGGCGATGGCGACGGCCTTGAGGCCAATGAGATCTTCCGGAGTGATCACGCGAACCCGGCCGGCCACGCCCTGATAAGCATGCGAACGGGCACGCCGCACCATCGCCTCCATCACCCTGCCCTCGGCATGCTGGAAATCAACAAGCCCAAGGTCGGCCAACTCGGATTCGTACCGAGAAAAGGAGCGGGTCAACTGAAACCGTTCAAAACCCATTTCGATTACGCAGTCATGTGCCGCCTGCAAATCATCGGCACAGACCAGAAGATCCAGGTCCTTCGTGGCTCGTGGACGCGCGAGGATACCGACGGCAACCCCGCCCGCGATGGCATAACGCACCTTTCGTGCACGCAGTCTGGGCAGGAGACTGCTCAGGACAATACGAAAGTCCATGGTGGAATTGTACCTCCTAGCCGCCTGACGGGATTTCAAGTGCACTGCGACGCTGTGATACGCTTGTCGCAATGTCCAGGCCAATCCTCCTCTTCCACCGGCCCGTGCGGCCCGGGAGGGGGGACCGGTGCCTGGTGCTGGACCTGGATCACAATGCGAAGCGCACGGTGGCGCTCCTGCTACGGTTCCATACCAATCGGCGGGCGGACCCGTTCAACGATCCGAAGGCCGGACATCTCGTTGTCCTCCTGTACCCTCACCTGCGGGTGCGACTCTCACTTGACCTCACCGCGCTCGAGGAAGCCCGGGCCCACCTGCCGCGCCGCACGGGCGCGGGGATCGCCGTGAACGGCGGGCCGGTGGTGCGGATCGCCGACCTGGTCTCGATCACCGGGCTGGCGGACCACCCCCCGCGCGGCTTCCGCCTGCGCCTCCGGGACTTCCGATTCGGGGAGGAGCCCGAGCCGGGGGCCGTGCTGTCCCCGCGCCGCCCCATCGTGGATCCGCTGGGCCAGCTCATGACCAGGGCATGGCCCGGCAAGGCGAAGCGGATCGGACCTATGGGCAGGGCGCCGGATCCGCCGGCCGCCCCGACGATCATGTCCCGCCCCCCGCGGGTCTCGCCCCGCGTCCGGATTGACCGTGATCGGGGCCGGTGGTGGATCATCACCCCGGCCGGCGACCGGATGTTTTCCATCGGCATGAATTGTGTCACCACCCGGGCGGGGGGGCCGGTGACGGGGATGGCGCGCCTCCACCGCTGGCTTCCACCCCGCCGGGGCCCGCTGGCCGTGGCCTGGTCGGCTGGCCGTACGGGTGGCGAGGCCTCGTTCTACACCGCCAATCTGGTTCGCCGGTACGGCCCGGACTGGCGCTCCCGGTGGGCCACCCTGGCCACCGACCGCCTCCTGGGCTGGGGTTTCAATACCATCGGCAATTGGTCTGACCCGCTGGCATTCGCCGAGCGCCGCATGTTCTACACGGTCAATGCTGCGTGGTGGGATGAGCCGCCTGGACCCGGGGTCGACGGCCTCTACGGGGGGTTTCCCGATGTCTTCTCGCCCGCCTTTGCGCGCCGGTGTGATGAGGCCGCACGGCGAGGTACCCGGCCGGATGACCCGCTCCTGCTTGGCTACTTTGTTCACAACGAGCCGCGCTGGCAGAGGGCCGACCTGCATCTCGCGGAGCTGGCCCTCCGCTCGAACCGCGCCCCCTACACCCGGCGCTTCCTGCTCGGCTGGTTGCGCCGCAAATACCGGACGGCCTCCGCCCGGCCCACCCCCGCCGACCTGGACCGGATGCGGGAACTGCTCGTGGATCGGTACATGGAAACTGCCTGTGGCGCCCTCCGGCGACATGACCCCAACCACCTCCTGCTGGGCCTCAGGTTTTACGGCGTCCCGCCGCGGTTCGTGCTCGGCGCGATGCGCCACATGGACGTGGTCACAGTGAATACCTACGCCCCTGCCCCCGATCCGGCGATCATGGAAACCCTGCACCGGACGACGGGCAAGCCTGTGATGCTGGGCGAGTTCCACATGGGAGCCGTGGACCGGGGGATGACCTCGTTCGGGCTCGTCGGGGTCCGGAACCAGCACGAGCGGGGCGTCGCCTATGCCCATTACATGGAGCGGGCCGCCTCAATCCCGTATTGCGTCGGTGCCCACTGGTTCCAGCATGTGGACCAGCCGGTCCTGGGCCGGTTCGACGGCGAGAACTACAACATCGGGTTCGTGGATGTGACCGACCGGCCATATCGGGAACTCGCCGCCGCCGCCCGCGCGGTTAATCCGCGGCTGGGCCAGATCCATGCGGGCCTGACCCGCCCCCGGACCCGCGCCCCCCGGCTGGAGCCCACCGGGCTGATCTGGTGACGGTCGGCCGGTGGCTGTTTCTGCGGGCCATCGGGCTAATCTACGCAACGGCGTTTCTCTCATTCAGGAGCCAAGCCGACGGGCTGATCGGCGCGCACGGCATCTCGCCGCTTCCCCAGTTCCTACATGCCGTCCGGTTCCAGTACGGCAACGATGCCTCGTGGTATTTTCCGACAATCTGCTGGTTTGATTCGTCAGACCAATTCCTGCATCGCCTCTGCGATGCGGGGGTTCTCGCGGGCCTGCTGGCGACCGCCGGGTTCGTCCAGGCCCTGGCGCTCTCCGCCTGTTGGATCGTGTATCTCTCCCTCCAGGTGGCGGGCCAGCAGTTCATGGGCTTCCAGTGGGACATCCTCTTGCTGGAGGCCGGATTCATCGCCATCTGGTGGGCCCCGATGGCGTGGCGGCCCCGCCCGCTGGCCTCGGGATGGGCCGACCGGATTGGCCGATGGATGGCGCTGTGGCTGTTGTTTCGCCTCATGGTCGCGTCCGGAATGGTCAAACTGTTGAGCGGCGATGGGACCTGGCGGACGCTGACCGCCCTCTCCGTCCACTATGAAACCCAGCCACTGCCCACGCCGCTTGCCTGGTGGGCACATCAGTTGCCGGCGACGGTGCAGAAGGCATGCTGTGGAGCGCTGTTCTTCATTGAGTTGGTGGTCCCCTGGGTGGTCTTCATCCCCATCGCCGCGGTGCGGCGGGCCGGGGCGGGCGCGATCATTCTCCTCATGCTGGTCATCGCGCTGACCGGCAACTACTGCTTTTTCAACCTGCTCGCCGTGACCCTGTGCCTTCCCCTCATTGACGATGGTGCCTGGCCTTCCTCCCTCCGCCGGTTCGCCGGCTGGGGCGGACCACGCCCAGGCCGTAATTGGCCGATTGCCGTGGTCGCCCCGTTCGCCATGATTCTGGGCCTTGCTTCAACCGTGCTCTTCACCTCCCAGATGCGGCTCGGGCTCCCCTGGCCCGCCCCGGCGGTCTCCCTCTTCAGGACGGTCTCCAACTTCAGGGTCGTGAACGGATACGGGCTGTTCGCGAACATGACGACCGAGCGCAATGAAATCACGGTCGAGGGAAGCCGGGAAGGGAAAGTCTGGACCCCGTACCGATTCCGGTGGAAGCCCGGCCTCCCCGGACGCGCGCCGGGCTTCGTGGCCCCGCACCAGCCCCGGCTGGACTGGCAGATGTGGTTCGCCGCCCTGACAACGGCCAAGGACAATCCGTGGTTCGTCTCCCTGTGCATCCGCCTGCTGGAGGGTGAACCCACGGTCCTCGCCCTGCTTGCCGACAACCCCTTTTCCGCCGCACCGCCCCGTTTCATCCGCGCCCGCACCGCCGGCTATCACTTAGCCCGGCCCGATTCCGGTCCCGACTGGTGGACCGTGGAGCCGCCCGGCGAGTACCTGGCACCGATCTCCCTGACGAACGCCGTCCGCCGCCCGTGACCGCGGTTGCCGTGTTTCTCACCTGGTGGATCGCCGCGGGAGCGCGGATGGTGCCCGCGACCATCGCCGCGCTGGGGCTTGCCGCAGCCGGCCGGGGCGGATTGCGGTGGGCGCGGATCCGGCTCGCGCATGCCGGACCGGCCGGCCGGCTTGGCGCGGGTTTCCTCGCCGGCTTCGCCGGCTGTTCGCTGACGGGGCTGGCCCTTGGCGCCTGCGGACTGCTGGGCGTGCCCGGCATCG
>JAHFSL010000275.1 GCA_023265785.1 Candidatus Coatesiibacteriota bacterium
GCAACCATTTCCCAGAAAAGGAATCCCGCTCATGTAAAAGGCGTGGCAGATGGCCTTTCGCCAACCGGACTGAGATCCCTTCGCGGGATTTTAAGTCCCCGGCGTCTGCCAATTCCGCCACCCCGGCCAGCATGATTCTATCGCCCCGGGTCTAGACCGGCAGGCCGAGTTCCCTGGCCGCCTCTCTTTGGGGGGTGTCGAGGCTCACAAAGCGCGTCAGGGGCGACTGACCATGAAACCAGAGTGCCGTGCGCAGGTGGGCCAGGTCCAGAGAGCGTGGGGTGGACACAACCGGCATTTGCCCCACCCGGCACAGGTCCAGGGTGAGATCCCGGAGGACAAACTGGTCCAGGTCACGCATGAGTTGATCTTGCGTTTTGTTGAGCCGCGCCGCGGTCAGGGTTCCATCCCGCGCAAGGCGCACGAGGGTTCGATGCGCCTCCAACGCGAGCAGGGAGCTGGAAAGGAGGGTCCCACCCTCGAGGGTCCGCCCGATGGCTTCATGGCCGGCTTCTCCCAACAGGATGGCGAGGTAGGCGGAGGTATCAACATAGTAGCGACCTCCCTGTGCCACGGGTTACCGATTTCCGCCGCGCCGGTCCTCCAGAAGAATGGCGAGGAACCGCCCTCCGGTGGCCCGGAGGATTGCCGGACGAAGTCGTGCCCGACCCGACCGGGCACCGACATGCACCTGGTGGCGCTCGGCTTCATCCAAGATCGCCATCGGCTTGCCATGCTTGGTGATCAGAATTCGTTCTCCGTCCGAGGCCGCTTTCACATAGCGGGACAAGTGTTCTTTGACCTCACGAATTGTGACCTGTTTCACTGCTTAAGTATACCCAATTGGGGGCACAATTACTTCGTCCATACCGGGGGGGGCCCATCGAGCTGACCGGTGGGGTCAGCCGGCCTTGCAGAGGGCGACGAGCTGGCCGAGCGCCTTGCCCCAGCCCTCATGGGTGGCGGGCAAAGCCGGGCCTGAGGCTCACGGCGACCCTGACCAGTCCGATCATGACCGGCACCTCGACCAGTGGACCGATGACCGCGGCGAACGCCGCGCCATGCCCGATGCCAAACGTCGCCACCGCGACGGCGATCGCCAGTTCGAAGTTGTTTGAGGCTCCGGTCAGGGCCAGCGTTGCGGACGGCCCGTAGGGCGCCCCAACCCGCCGTGCCAGGAACCACGAGAAGAAGAACATCGCCACGAAGTAGGCCAGAAGCGGGAGCGCGATACGGACCACATCCAACGGGAGCCGGACGATGGCCTCACCCTTGAGCGAGAACATGACGACGATGGTGAACAGCAGGGCGATGAGGGTCAGCGGGCTGATCGCCGGGATGAAGCGCCCGTGGTACCACGATCGGCCCCGGATCGCGACCAGGGCGAATCGGGTGGCGATTCCGGCGGCACAGGGGAGCCCCAGGTACACGGCCACACTGCGGGCGAGATCCCCGAGTGTGAGATGGATCTCCATCCCCGGCAGGCCCAGCCAGGGCGGAAGGATGGTGATGAAGAACCAGGCATACACCGGATACAGGAGCACCTGGAAGACGGAGTTCAGCCCGACAAGACCGGCGCAGTACTCGCCATCGCCGCCCGCCAGGTCATTCCAGACGATGACCATGGCAATACAGCGCGCCAGGCCGATCAGAATGAGCCCCACCATGTACTCGGGCCGGTCATGGAGAAACATGACGGCCAGCCCGAACATCAGGAAGGGCCCCATGATCCAATTCTGCATGAGGGAAATCCCCAGGAGCCGACGGTTGCGAAACACACGGCCCATGGCCTCGTAACGGACCTTGGCCAGCGGCGGATACATCATCAGGATCAACCCAACCGCAATCGGGATCGAGGTCGTGCCGATGTTGAACCGGTTGAGCCACACCACGAATCCGGGGGCGGCGGAACCAAGTCCCACGCCGGCCGCCATGGCAAGGACAATCCAACCGGTGAGGTACCGGTCCAGGAAGGACAGTCGACGGGAAACCGCCCATGCGCCCATGTGACGGCCCATCGTACCAGCCCCCTCCGCAACGGCCGGCTCGTCCGGCCCGGTCTGGTAGAATCGCGCGCATCACTGACCGGGGAGGTCCACCATGCGCAGGGTCCTGAAGTGGCTGGGGTACGCGGGCGGGGTGATCGTCATCATCGCGATCGGCCTGTACCTCCGGGGCGGGGCGATCACCGACCGGATGATGAACAAGGTCTACACAGTTCCCGCCGTAACCGTGTCCGCGTCCGCCCGCGCGCGCGCCACGGTGGCGCGGGGCAAGCACCTCTACGAATCCCGCGGGGGGTGTGCCGAGTGCCACGCGGACGACCTCGGCGGGCATCTCCTGTACAACAACATCGTGATCGGCCGGTTCGGCGGCATCAACCTGACCCGCCGCGTCAAGACCCGGACCGATGAGCAGCTCTACCGATCCATCCGCCAGGGCGTGAATGACGAAGGCAAGGCCAATTGGATGCCCTCGGCCGGATTTCACAAGGCGTTCACCGAGGTGGACCTGGCCAGCCTGGTCAAGTACATCCGCTCGGCGCCTCCGGTGGACCGGCCGGACACGCCGCTCACGTGGGGCGCGGTGATCCGCATCATGCTCGGCGCGGGCCAGACCATTCCGGTGGACCCGGAGAAGATCGACTATGCCGCGCCGTTTCCCGCGCCCGTCCCGGAAGTGGTGGGAGCCCGGTTCGGCAAGTCGCTGGTCCAGGGCCTGTGCGTGGACTGCCACAAGGACGACCTGACGGGCGGGCCGATGCCCGGCTCGCCGCCGGGATTCGCCCCCGCGGCCAACCTGACCCAGGACGCCCTGGGCACCTGGACGGAGGCCGGATTCATCAAGACCCTGCGGACTGGTGTGGACCCCGCCGGGCACCAGTTGCGTGAGCCCATGGGCGGCCTCGTCAAATACACGGCCCGGTGCACGGACGTGGAACTGAAATCCATCTGGGCGTACCTCAAGACGGTGAAGGGCAAGGCCAATTTCTAGCCGGCCCGCCGCCCGGCCGGCCGCGCGCGCGCGGCCGGTCCTTCCCCAGCTCCGGTACTGGGCCTCCGTGCTGGCCGCGTGCTCCATCGGCGAGACCGTGGCCGACCTGGTCTCGCACGAATGGCATTTCGGCTACATCCGGGCGTCCGTCATGTTCCTCTCCCTGTTCGCGATCGCCGTTGCGGTGGAGCGGCGAAGGCAGGTCGCCAGCGAAACCCGGTACTGGACGGCCATCGTGATCATGAGCACCACGGGGACGGCCCTCGCCGACCTCTTCACCCGCACGCTGACCCTGGGCTACACCAACACCTCTCTGCTCCTGATCACTCTCTTTGCCGCCGTGCTGGTCCTGGTTCCGCAGGCGACGGCGGCCCCCCGGCGCGGACGCCGTCCCGTCCCGGATCTCCCCCGGCCGGACGCCCGGTACTGGGCGGCCATCATGGTCGCGAGCACGCTGGGCACCTCGCTGGGAGACTCTGTCTCCAACGTTCTCCGGTTGGGATTCGGCCACGGAACGCTCGTGCTGGGCACCCTGCTGGCCGCCGTGCTGGTGGTGGAGCACCGGGCCCGCACGCCCCATGAAGTCCGCTACTGGGCCGCGCTGGTGCTGACCAGCACGATCGGGGCCACCAGCGGGGATTTCCTCACCAAGGAGGAGGGGCTGGGATTCAGGTTCCTGCCGGTGATCGCCGCCCAGGTGGCCCTCTTTGTTGTCCTTGCCGCCCGGCGGCGACCCCAATTCGGCATATAATGCCCTGCCGCTCCCGCCAGGAAGAACGGGGAGTCGGCCCGGAGGATCCACGATGAATCGATTGCTCTCCTGCCTGCTGATCGGCAGCATGGCCGTCGCGGCGGTCTCCTGCAAGACCACCGCGTCCGCCCCGCCCGCCACGGCGCCCGCGGCCGCGCCCGCCACTCCGACGCCCGAGGAGCTCGCCGCCAAGGCGCAGGCCGAGGCCGCGGCCAAGTCCCTCGCCGAGGCGGCCGCCGCCAAGGTGGCCCTGGTCGAACGCGGGAAATACCTGACCACGATCGCCGGGTGCGCCGGGTGCCACACGCCGTGGGGCCCGCAGGGCCGCGATGAGAGCAAGCTCTACGGAGGCTCGCCCGCCTGGGAAAAGGGCAGGAGTGGCACGCCCAACATCTCACCCGATCCCGAGACGGGAATCGGGAAGTGGTCGGACGACGAAATCATGGCGGCCATCCGGGAAAGCCGGCGGCCGGACGGAACTCACCTGACGCCCCACATGCCCTGCGCGGAATATCACGCGCTGACCGATGACGATGCCAAGGCGATGGTCGCCTTCCTGCGGTCGGTCCCGGCGGTCGTGAACCTGATCGAGCGCCGCCCGGCCAACGCCAAGGATGGCATGAAGACCGTGACCCTGCCGCCGGCCACCGGCAATGTGGATGTTGTTACCGACCCCGCCAAGCACGGCGAGTACCTGGCCTCCATCCTGCGGTGCGCGGGCTGTCACACCCCCGAAAAGGGCAAGGCCAAGGGCAAGCCCTACGCGGGCGGCAACGAATTCGGGCCGAAG
>JAHFSL010000018.1 GCA_023265785.1 Candidatus Coatesiibacteriota bacterium
AGGCGACCGCGCTCATGGCGGCGGGCGCGGATGGCCTCGTGGTCGAGAGCTTTGCGGACCCCGCCGAGGCCCTGCTCGCGGCGGCGGCGGCGCGCGGCGCCGGGGCCCGGTTCATTCTGGCCACGCTGTCCTTCGAGGGGCCGAGCAAGCACTACCGCACGATGATGGGCGCCACCCCCGAAGAGGCCGCCGGTGCCCTGGCCGCGGCCGGGGTCACCGCCCTGGGGCTCAACTGCGGCACCAATCCGTCGGCCATGGTCGAGGTGGCGCGCCGGATGCGCGCCGCGGTCCCGGGCACCATGCCGATCGCCGCCAAGCCCAACGCCGGCCTGCCCGGTGGGCCCCGGACCGGCGATGCGGCGCCCGAGGGTCCCGAGGCGTTCGCGGCCATTGCCCGGGATCTGGCGGCGGCCGGCGCCACGCTGATTGGCGGCTGTTGCGGGACCACCCCGGCTCACCTGGCGGCGGTGCGCGCGGCGCTGGCGGGCGCGCACGCGTGACCGGCCGGGAGCGGTTCCTGGCGGCGCTGGCCCGGCGCCAGCCTGATCGCGTCCCCGTGTGGGAACTGATCGTCAACGAGCCCACCCTGTCGGCCTTCGGGGCGCGCGATGCCGACACCTTCGCGGAGGCCGCCGACCTGGATGCCGTGACGGTCTTCGAATCCATGCCGCGCACCGCCCTGCCGCCGGAGGAGGCGGCGGCCTTCCGCCTGCGGGGCGGCGCGGCGGCCTCCGGGAATCTTGCGCTGGCCCGGGATGAGTGGGGGATCGTGTGGGGGACGGCGGCCGACGGCGAAAGCTATCCGCTGGCCGGGCCGGTGGACTCCCGGGCCGCGCTCGCCGCCTATCGTCCCCCCGACCCCGCCGCGCCCTGGCGGCTCGATCCCGTGCGGAAGGCGGTGCGCCACCACGGGGGCCGGCGCGCAGTGGTCTTCTGCGCCCACGACGGATTCGAGTTCGCCCACTACCTGCGCGGCGGCATGGAGCCGCTGTTCGAGGACTGGATCGAGGACCCGGGATTCGCGCTGGACCTGGCCGAGGTCGTGATCGGGTACAAGATCGACCTCATGCAGCGGGCCATTGCGGCCGGGGCCGATGCCGTGGTGTCCGGCGATGACTATGCGGGCGGGACCGGGCCCATGATGAGTCCGGCCCACTTCCGGACCTTCGTCCTGCCGTTCCTCAAGCGTTCCGTCGCGGCGGCGCACGCCGCGGGGGTGCCCTTCATCAAGCACACCGACGGCAACCTCTGGCCGATCATGGACGACCTCCTCGCCGCGGGCATGGACGCGCTCGATCCGTTGGAACCCAAGGCCGGCATGGATCTGGGGGAGGTGAAGCGACGGATCGGCGGCCGGGTGGCGCTGGTGGGCAACGTGGACTGCTCGAGCCTGCTGGCGACCGGGACCAAACAGGAAGTCGAAGACGCGGTCAAGGAGACGCTGGCCAAGGGCGCACCGGGCGGCGGGTTCGTCCTGGCCTCATCCAACACCATCCATCCGGGGGTGAAGCCCGAGAACTACCGCACCATGCTGGCGGTCGGCCGGGAGCACGGCCGGTACCCCCTCGATCCCGCGCTCGTCCGCGACTACGCGGGCCGGGACTACATGGCCCGCCGGCGCACCTGACCCGTGGCCGCCCTCTCGACCCATGAACGCGTGACCCGGATGTACGCCCACCGGGAGGCGGACATGGTTCCCGTCACCGATGGGCCCTGGGACGCGACCGTGGCGCGGTGGCGCCGTGAGGGCCTGCCGGCGGGGGTTTCGTACGAGGACTACTTCGGGCTGGATCGGTTCGTCACCATCGGGGTGGACAACAGCCCGCGCTACCCGGTCCGGGAGCTCGAGCGCACCGCGGAGTATGTCGTGGGGACCACCGCCTTCGGGGTGACCTGCAGGAACTGGCTCCAGCACGGCGGCGTGCCCGAGTTCCTCGATTTCACGGTCAAGGACCCCGACACCTGGCGGGCGGCCAAAGCGCGGATCGCCCCCGACCGGGACCGGATCGGGTGGGACCACCTGAAGGCCAACTGGGCGGGCTGGCGGCAGGCCGGGGCGTGGATCACCGCCGACCTCTGGTTCGGGTTCGATGTCACCCACTCCTGGTTCGTCGGCACCGAACGGGTGCTCGAGGCACTCGCCGACGACGCGGCGTGGCTGACGGACATCTTCCACCACATGCTGGAGACTGATCTCGCGCTGTACGACATGGTCTGGGACGCGGGATATCACTTTGATGCCATCAACTGGTATGACGACATGGGATACAAGGGCCATACCTTTTTCTCCCTGGACACGTACCGGCGGCTCCTGAAACCCGCCCACCGCCGCGCCTGCGATTGGGCGCGGGCCAGGGGCGTCCGGGTCCACCTGCACTCCTGCGGCGATGTGAAGACGTTCATCCCGGACCTGCTGGAGATCGGCGTGGAGATGCTGAACCCGGTGGAGGTCAAGGCCGGGATGGACCCCGCGTTCCTGAAAGCCACCTACGGCGACCGGCTGGCCTTCCACGGCGGGATCAACGCGGCCCTCTTTGACAAGCCCGACCGGCTCTGGGCGCAGATGCACGAGGCAATTCCGGTGCTGAAGTGCAACGGCGGATTCGTCTGCGGCTCCGACCACTCCGTTCCGGACAGCGTCAGCCTGGAAACTTTCCGCGAGTTCGTCCGGCTCGCCCGGGAGCTGGGCCGCTACCCCTGAGGCTGGTGCCGGCCCGTGCCGCCCGGCGGCACGGCGGGGTCCGACGAATCGGGTGAGCGCGTTACAGCGAGCTCCAGTGCCGGTTCTGGATGCCGGAGCCGAGCCCGGCGTCAACGCGGCTGTCGGTGATGAGCGTGCCGGTGGCTCCCTTGCGGCCCGCCAGGGCCAGCCACGCGTGCAATCCGCGCGCATGCTCGGCCCGGACGCGCGAGGCGAGCTTGATTTCGTGGGGCACGTGCCCGCCCCGGTCCGGTACCAGCAGGTCCACTTCCAGCCCGTTCTGGGAACGCCAGTAGTACAGATCGGGCCGGACGCCTCGGGCGTAGCGCGCCTTGATGATCTCGGAAACGACCGCCGTTTCGAAGAGCGGCCCCGCCATCGGGCCCTTGAGGGGTGGAGGGCCCTGATCCATGCCCAGGAGAAAGGCGGCGAGTCCCACATCCAGGAAATAGAGTTTGGGGGCCTTGATCAGCCGCTTGCCGAAATTCTCGAAATAGGGCGGCAGGAGGTGCACGATGTAGCCGGCCTCCAGGACGGACAGCCAGCGCTTCACCGTGGGCACGCTGACCCCCAGCTGGCCGGCCAGGGACGACAGATTGAGCACCTGCGAAGTCCGCGCGGCGAGCAGGCGCAGGAGTTGTTCGAAGTCACGAAGATCGGCGACGCCCAGCTGGGTGCGGACATCCCGCTCAAGGTAGGTCTGCAGGTACGACGAGTACCAGACGGCCGGATCCACGGAGCGTTTCGTGACGGGCTCCGGGTAGGTACTGCCAGAAATAAATGAAGCCAGAGTGGGGAGGGACCGCCGCTCCTTCAGTTGCAGGGGCGGAAGGGCCAGAATCGCGGCCCGTCCGGCCAGCGACTCGGCGACATGCCGCATGACGGCGAACTGCTGGGAGCCCGTCAGAAACCATTGGCCGGGACGGCGATCCCGGTCCACCAGCATCTTGACGGTCGTGGTGATGGCGGGAACATACTGGATCTCGTCGAGGATGACCGGCCGGGGGAGGGGTGTGAGGTAGCCGATCGGGTCCCCGGCCAGCAGTTCCCGGATCCGCGGATCTTCCAGCGAGAGCACCGTCCCCCGCCGCGGTCCCAGAACGTGCCGGAGGAGCGTACTCTTGCCGGACTGCCGGGGACCGGTGACCACCACCGCGGGAAAAGTCCGGGCGGCCCGAGTCAGGGTCGGCTCAAGCAGGCGGTGGAGGTACATGGTGGTATTTTAACATCCGATATTAAATCCGTCCACCCTATCCCGTGGCCTTTGAGCGGGTCCACTCCGTGGGAGAGGCAAGATTGGCCCGGCAATCCGTCGGGGTCCTGGCAAGCCTTGATGACAGCATGCTTTATCATGGGAGCATGAAGCGCACCCAGCTCCGACTCGCCAAGTCGTCAGCACCTCTGCGGCGGTCGCCGGGCGACAGGATCCCCGGCTTTGGATGGATCGGAATTGCGAAGGGGCGGGAACTCCCTGGCGTGAGACTCCCCGTATCGGTTCATCACGCGGACGCCTACGCCGATGCCGTCTACCACCGAATCCGCAGTCGCCCCATGCGGTGAACTTCCTCGATTCCTCCAACATCGACGACATGGTGGACCGCGTCAGTTTCGCCGTCATGCGGCGCCGCGGCATCACGACCGCCTTCTCGTACGATGAGCATTTCCGCCAGGAGGGATTCACCCTCGTGGGCGGCACCTGAGGCGATCGCAGGTCGGAACTTGCGCTGGCCCAGTCGTTCCGCCGGGCGCTTGGGTTCCTGGACCACCGCCGCATCATGCAACCGGACAATGAAAGCTGTCCGGAACTGCTGACCCTGATCCTCCGCCTCGGCTGATCCCGTCGGGTTGGGCCGGGACTACAGGGTCGCTGTGGCGCGGGTGACGATGGCGCGCAGGTCGCGCAGGAGGGCGGCGGGGGCCTCATAATCGGCTGAGGCCACCAGCCGGTCGGCCTCGGCCTGCGCCTCGCGGACCTCGTCGGGCCGGCCCGCGCGTTCCCATTGGGCGCGGTTGAGCCGGCGCATCACCCGCGGCCGGTGGTACTGGTCCCGCATGTTCTCCACCGTGGAGTCCAGGTCGGCGAAGACCCCACCGTTGGCAACGGCCTCGGCCACCACCCCGGGCAGGGCCGCGAAATCAAGGCCGGCGCCCGACCAGGCGCCGCGCACGGCCCGGCGGGTGTGCGCCAGCAAGTCGGCATCCAGCACCAGCATGGCCGGGCTCCAGACCTCATCGAGCGCCAGCATGCCCCCGGGGGCGAAGTCCGTGTAGCCGTGGAGCGCGCCCAGCATGAAACTGCCCGCGTGGTCGGCGGCCGCCTGGAACCCGGGCAGGGAGGCGGTCGTGTGCAGGAGTTTGCGGTCCTCGCGCCGGCCGTAGTACGCGTGCACATCGCGGTGCATGAGGTCCAGGACTTCCCACTCGGGCGTCCCGAAGACCATGACGCCGCTCGCCAGGTCGGCCGGCTCGGGATGGGGGCCGACCCGGATATCCGCCCGGGGGACGATCTCGTGCAGGATGGCCGCGCCCCCGAGGCATTCCGCGACCGACAGCGTGAACACCGCCAGCGGGTCGCACGGGCCGGACATGCCCATGGACGGCATCGTCCCGACATAGATGTCCTGCACCTCCTCGCGGAACCGCCAGAGGATGTCGAGTTCCGTGCCCGCCAGTTGCATCGGGCTCGGGCTCCAGACCGTCAGTCCCAGCCCCGTGCGGCCCGCTGCCCGGTTCAGTTCCATGATGACCTCGGCGGTCCGGACATTGAGAATGTCCTGGAGGCCGCCTCCGGCGGGGGAGTATTCCGCCGCGATCAGGTACTGCTCGAACGGCCGGAGCGCCTCGGGCACGTCCATCGGCATCCCCGCGGTGCGGCCGGACACCCCGCGGGGCGCAAGGGCCGTGATCAGTTTCGCCGAGGCGATCACATCCGCGCGGGTCATCGGACGCAGGGTTTCGCCGGCGACGATCCAGGAAGCGCGATCATCGGTGCCCAGCGTCAACAGGGCATCGGGATCCCGGGTGGGCCCGGGGGGGGCCGTCGCCCGCATGTGCGCGACGAGGGCCTCGACGCGGTCGGCCCGGACCAGGATCCTGCCGTCGCGTGCCGTGAACCCTTCGCGGCGGGCGATCTCGGCCCGGAGCGCCTCGTGCTCGATCCGGATGCCGGTGGCCCCGAGCATGGCCACGGCCGCCCCGTGCATGCCGTCGAGGACCGCGGGGGTCAGCACCTGGCCCGACCGGTGGAGCGGCTGGCGAACGGGGGTCAACGGCATGTCTGCATGGTAGGGGCGGCCAATCGCCGAAACCACGACCACGGTCAGCTTTCCGTCGGATGACCTACAATCGGCCCCAGGATGACCGGCGCACGCCTGCCCACGATCACCAGAATCCTCCGGCGCGAGGCGGCGGGCCTGCGTGAGCCCGTGCTGAACCGGGTCAAGCGCGAAACCCGCGATCCCTACCGCATCCTGATTTCCTGCGTGATCAGCCTGCGGACCAAGGACGAGGTCACGGACGCCGCATCCCGCCGGCTGTTCGCGCTGGCCACCACCCCCCGTGCCATGATCCGGCTGGGCGCGGCGCGGATCGCCCGGGCCATGTATCCGGCCGGGTTCTACCGGACCAAGGCCCGGCAGATCGTGGCGATGAGCCGGATCATCCTGGACGGGCACGCGGGCCGGGTGCCGCCCCGACTGGACGACCTGCTGGCGCTTCCCGGGGTCGGGATCAAGACCGCCAACCTGGTCCTGGGCGAAGGGTTTGGACAGCCCGCGATTTGCGTGGACATCCATGTCCACCGGATCTCCAACCGGCTGGGGCTCATCCGCACCCGGACGCCCGAGGAATCGGAAGCCGCCCTGCGGTGCGTCCTGCCCCGGCGGCTGTGGATTGACTGGAACCGGTGGCTCGTGCCGTTCGGCCGGGCGGTCTGCCGGCCGGTCTCGCCGTGGTGTTCGCGGTGCGCCCTCCGTCCGGGATGCCCCCGGCGGGGCGTCCGGACCTCGCGGTGAACGCAATTCGCTCGATCACGGACTGACCGCCTCCGCAATCCGGGAGGGAGCCGGCGGGAAGACGCGGGGCATGATCCGCGTCATGATCCGGGGTGAGGGTGGGGTGTACGGTTCAGGTGGATGGACACCACCGTCGGCGCCGCCCTCCGCACCCCGCGTCGGCCGGTCAACCTGCCGACGGCCCGCGTGCCGCGCGGCCGGGTGCTCGTCATTCCCGCCCGGTGCAAGGCCTGCAATTACTGTATCGAGTTCTGCCCGCAGGATGTCCTCGTGGCGTCGGCGGATGGCAACGCGAAGGGCTACCACTACCCGGAAGTTGCGGCGGGCAAGGAAGAGTCGTGTGTCCACTGCCAGTTCTGCGCGCTGGTGTGTCCGGAGATGGCCATCTTCACGGTGCCCGCGGATGCGCCGGCGGTCGGAGGGGGCTGAGCCGTGGGCGCCGATGGCGGGTCCGTTCAGTTCATTTCCGGTGATCACGCCTGTGCGGAGGGTGCGCTCGCGGCGGGATTGAAATTCTTCGGAGGGTATCCCATCACGCCCTCCACCGAGATCGCCGAGCACCTCGTGACCCGCCTGCCCGCCGCCGGCGGCGTGTTCGCGCAGATGGAGGACGAACTGGGGAGCATCGCCGCGATCATCGGTGCTTCGGTGGGCGGGGCGCGGGCGATGACCGCGACCTCCGGGCCGGGGTTCAGCCTGATGATGGAAAATCTGGGGCTGGCGGCCATGATCGAGGCTCCCATCGTGGTCGTGGACGTGATGCGCGGCTCGCCCTCGACGGGCCTGCCCACCCTGGTCGGGCAGGCGGACGTCATGCAGGCGCGCTACGGCTCGCACGGGGACTACGGCATCGTGGCCTACACGCCCTCCTCGCCGCAGGAATTCTTCGACCTCACCGTCCGCGCGTTCAACACGGCGGACCGGTACCGCGTTCCCGTCATCGTGCTGGGCGACGAGGTCGTCGGGCACATGATCGAGCGGGTCGAAATCCCGCCGGCGGACCGGATCCCCCGCGTGGAACGGCCGCGCCCCGCGGAGCCGCCGGGGGAGAAGCCCTTCCTGCCCTACAAGACCAACGGCCACATGGTGCCGCCCATGGCGCACGCGGGGGAGGGGTACCGGGTGCACATGACGGGCCTCACCCATGACGAGCGCGGCTACCCGACGAACGACCCGGCGGTGCATGATGCGCTGGTCCGCCGGCTGGTCGGCAAGGTGGAGAAGAACGCGCGGGACATCATCGAGACCGAGGGCGTGCACCTCAAGGACGCCGAGATCATCGTGGTGGCCTACGGCTGCCTGGCCCGGTCCGCGCGGCAGGCGGTCGAGCAGGTCCGGCGGCAGGGGATCAAGGCGGGCCTCCTCCGGCTTGTGACGCTGTGGCCGTTCGCCGACGAGGTCCTGAAGAAACTCGACCGGGAGCGGCGGCCCAAGGGCTGGGTGGTCGCGGAACTCAACCTGGGCCAGGTGGCACGTGAGGTCGAGCGGTGCCTGGGGCGCCCCGTGGACCGGGTCAACCACGCCGGCGGCCGCATCCTGGAGCCGGAACTCATCGCCGACGCGATTGCCGACTGCGCGTCCGCCGGGAGGAAGCGCCGGTGAAGGCCCCCGTCGCCGCCGCGCACCCGCTGGACGCCATCTTCCGGTCGGACCGGTTTCCGCACCTGTTCTGCCCGGGGTGCGGGCTGGGCATCGCGATGCGGTGCCTGGCGCAGTCCCTGCTGGATTCGGGCCGGCCTCTGACCGAGCACGTCGTCGTCTCGGGGATCGGCTGTACGGCGCGGATCCCGGGGTACCTGAACGTGGACTCCTACCACACCACGCACGGCCGGAGCATCCCGTTCGCCACGGGACTCGCGATGTCCCGGCCCGACCTGGAGGTGACCGTGATCGCCGGCGACGGCGACCTCTTCGCGATCGGCGGGAACCACTTCATCCACGCGGCCCGGCGCAACGTGAACCTGACGGTCATCTGCGTCAACAACTTCAACTACGGGATGACCGGCGGCCAGGTCGGGCCCACGACGCCCACGGGGGCGAAGGGCACCACGGCGCCCAAGGGCAACCTGGAGCGGCCGTTCTCGCTCCCGCACCTGGCGGCGGCGGCGGGGGCGACCTTCGTCAGTCGGTGGACCGTCCTGCACGCGCGCCAGTTGAAGGGCGCGATCCAGGCGGCCCTCACGGTGAACGGGTTCGCGTTCATCGAGGCGCTGTCACCGTGCCCCATCGGGTTCGGGCGCCCCAACGACATCGGCGACGGACTGGAGGAGATGGAGCTCTACCGCGAGCGCTGTGTCGTGAACCACGGCGAGGACCTGGCGAAGGTCGGCATTGATCTGCGGTCTTCCGACCGCCCCATCGTCCTGGGCAACTTCCTGCCCGCCGCGCCGCGCGCCGCCGTGACCAATGGGGCGGGAGCCCACGCATGCCCGTGATCGCGGCGCGGACCAGGGCGCGCCCGCCCGCGGCGGCCGTCGCGACCGGAGTGCGGTTCGGCGGGTTCGGGGGCCAGGGCATCGCCTTGATGGGCGTCCTCACGGGCCGGGCCGCGGTCATTCACGACGGCCGGCAGGCTGTCATGACCCAATCCTACGGCCCGGAGGCCCGTGGCGGCGCCTCATCCGCCGACGTCATCATCTCGAGCGAGCGCGTGGACTATCCGCTCGTCACCCGGCCCGACGTGCTAGTCGTCCTGTTCCAGGAGGCCTACCGCAAGTTCGCCCCGGGGCTGAAGCCGACCGGCCGCCTGCTGATTGACGGACAGCTGGTCACGCCGGAGCCGGGGCTGGCGGTTCCGTGGGGGATTCCCGCGACCCGGATCGCCGAGGAACTCGGCGCGCGGATCTGCGCGAACATCGTGATGCTCGGGTTCTTCGCGGCCGTGAGCGGGCTGGTGAGCCGGCGGGCGCTCGAGGAGACGATCCGCACCACGATGAAGCCCAAGATCGTGGACCTGAACCTCCGGGCCCTGGGGCGCGGGTTCGACCACGCGGCCGTGGCGGCGGCGGCGCGGACATGAAGGACGCGGTCCTGGTCATCGGGGGCGGGGTGACCGGGATTCAGGCCGCCCTGGACCTGGCCCGGTCCGGCGTCCAGGTCATCCTGGTGGAGCAGGCGCCCACGATCGGCGGCAAGATGGCGGTCCTGGACAAGAACTTCCCCACGTTGGACTGCTCGATCTGCATCGAGGCGCCGAAGATGAGCGAGGTGGGGCAGAACAAGAACATCGAACTCATGACCCTGTCCAGGGTGGAGAAGCTCGAGGGCGCCCCGGGCCGGTTCACGGCCACCATCCGCCGGATGACGCGGTTCGTTTCCGATGAGTGCACCCGGTGCGCCGACTGCGTGACGGCCTGCCCGGTCGTACGCGGCAACGAGATGGATTCGTCCATGGCCTGGCGCAAGGCCATCTACACGCCGATTTCCCAGTCCGTTCCCGGGGCCTATGTCGTGGACCTGGACTCCTGCCTCAACGACCCGCCCAACTACCTGGCCTGCCAGCGGTGCGTGGAGGCCTGCGTGCCCAAGGTCATCAATTTCGACCAGCCGCGCGAGACGGTCGTGACCCGGGAGGTCTCATCCGTGGTCGTCGCCGCCGGGTACGACCTCATCGGCGGGGAGGTGGTGAAGGAGTTCGGGTACGGCACCCATCCGGACATCCTGACCTCCATGGAACTCGAGCGCCTGCTGTCCTCCGCCGGGCCCACGGGCGGCGAGATCCTCAAGCCCTCCGACGGCACGCACCCGCACCGGGTCCTGCTGGTGCTCTGCGTGGGGTCGCGCGACGCCCGGCATGTGCGGTCCTGCTCGCGGTTCTGCTGCATGTACTCGGTGAAGCACGCCTTCCAGCTCGCCGACCACGGCGTCAAGGAGGTCACCGTCCTCACGATGGACGAGCGCGCCTACGGGAAGGGGTTTGACGAGTTCTGGCAGCGGACCGAGGCGGCGGGCGTGCGGTTCGTGCGCGGCCGGCCCGCGGGCGTGGCCGTGACCGCCGGCAATACCCTGGCGGTCCGGTTCGAGAACACGATGAACGGCGGCGGCTCGGTGCGCGAGGAGTTCGACATGGTGGTGCTGGCCACTGCCGTCACGCCCCCGCGCGGCGCGGCGGCGCTGGCCGCCGCGCTGGAGGTGCCGCTGGACGCGGACGGGTTCTTCGCCTCGGTGGAAGGCCGGGGCGGGCTCATGCACACCGCGCGCCCGGGCGTCTATGTGGCCGGGTGCGCCTCGGGTCCCAAGGATATCCCGGACTCCGTCGCGGAAGGGAGTGCCGCCGCCGCGCTGGCGCTGGGCCACGCGCGGGAGCGGGGCTGGCCGGAACCCGAACCGGCGGAGCCGATCGCCAACATCGCGGAGCCGCGGATCGGCGTCTTCGTCTGCCACTGCGGGTCCAACATCGCCGGGGTCATTGATGTGAAGGCCGTGGCCGTCTTTGCCGCGACCCTGCCCGGGGTCGCGCACGCCCAGACCCAGATGTTTTCCTGCGCGGGCAACACCCAGCACGACATTGAGGCGGTCATCCGGGACAAGGCGCTCTCGCGGGTGGTGGTGGCGGCCTGCAGTCCCAAGACGCATGAGGCCACGTTCAAGGAGGTGTGCCGCCGCGCCGGGCTGAACCCCTACCTGCTGGAGATGGCCAACATCCGCAACCAGGGCTCCTGGGTCCACAAGCAGGACCCGGAAGCGGCCACCGCCAAGGCCATGGACCTCATCCGGATGAGCGTGGAGAAGGCCCGGTCGCTGGCGCCGCTGGAGGAGATCGTCCAGCCGGTCGAGCAGGCCGCGCTCGTCGTGGGCGGCGGCCCCGCCGGGATGGCGGCCGCGGCAGCGCTCGCCCGGCAGGGATATCCCGTGCACCTGGTGGAGCGCGAACCGGTCCTGGGCGGCCTGCTCCGGAAGCTGGAGACGCTGGCGCCGGCGGGGCTCTCCGCGCCCGACCTCCTGCGGGCCCTGGAGAAACAGGTCGTGGACGCGGGCGTCACGGTCCACGCCGGCGCCACGGTCGAGACGATTGGCGGCCATGTCGGCCAGTTCCACGCGCACCTGTCCACGGGCGCCCACCTCAAGGTGGGCGCGGTGATCATGGCGACGGGAGCCATCCCGTTCACGCCGCCCGCCTCGCCCTCAGGGTGGCCGCGCACGCTCACGAACCTGGAGTTGGAAGGGCTCATGGCGCGGCCGGCCGACCTGCCAAACCGGGTGACCTTCATCGGGTGCGTGGGATCGCGGCAGGGTGACGCCGGGTGCTCACGCTACTGCTGTGCCTCCATGATGCACCAGGCGCTGGCCCTGCGCGCGGCGGGCAAGACGGTGCGGGTGCTGGTCCGCGATGTGCGCACGTTCGGCCGGGGCGCCGAGGAGCTCTACGAGGAGGCGTGCCGGAAGGGGGTCCAGGTCTTCCGGTTCCCCGGCGGCAAACCCATCGAGGAAAGCGTGACCGTGGGACCCGAGGGGCTCTCCTTTGACGACGCCCTCCTCGGCCGCCGGCTGACCCTGCCCACGGACCTGGTGGTCCTGGCGACCGCCCTCAAGCCCGCCGACCAGCCGCTGGCGGCCCAGCTGAAGCTGGCGAAGAGCCGCGACGGATTCCTGCTGGAACTCCATCCCAAGCTGGGACCCGCGGAGACCGCCTGCCAGGGGGTTTACCTGGCCGGCTCGGCCCAGGCGCCCAAGGATGTTCGGGAATCCATCGCCCAGGCGCTGGCCGCGGCGGGCAAGGCCTCGGCCCTGCTGGCGAAGGGGCGTATCGAGAAGGAGCCGCTCATGGCCCGGCTCATCGCGGAAAAGTGCACGGCCTGCTTTGCGTGCGTCAAGGTCTGCCCGTTCAACGCCATCGAGGCGGTCGGCAAGCCGCGCGAGGGCACGATCCGGATCCTGGAGGCGGCCTGCATGGGGTGCGGCACCTGCGCGGCCCAGTGCAACTTCGACGCCATCGAGATGCCCTTCTTCACCAAGCCCCAGATCCAGGCGCAGATTGACGCCGCGCTGGCGGAGAAGCCCGAGGAGAAGGTGCTGGTGTTCGCCTGCAACTGGTGTTCGTATGCCGGGGCCGACCAGGCGGGCGTCGAGAAGATCCAGTACCCGCCCTCCTCCCGGGTCATCCGGACCATGTGTTCGGCGCGCATCGAGCAGTCCTTCGTGACCCGGGCCTTCGAGCGCGGGGCGGGCGCCGTCATCCTGACCGGGTGCCGGCTCACCGAGAAGGGATCGGACTGCCACTACAACTGGGCCAACCAGAACACCGCCCGCCGGTTCAAGATGTGGAAGGCGGCGGTGGAACGCAAGGGCATTGCCCCCGCGCGCTTCCAGTTGCAGTGGATCTCCGCCTCCGAGGGCAAGGAGTTCGCGGCCAAGATGCGCGAGATGGACGCGATCGTGCGAGAATACGCCGCGGGCCGCGTGGCCGCGCCGGCGGGGGCGGCCTGAATGGCGCCCGTGGCGACCCTGCCCCAGGTGCTGAACGGCCGGCCGGCGGCGGCTGACGCCGCGGACCCCTGCTTCCAGTGCGGGGCCTGCACCTCGGCCTGCCCGTGGAGCCAGGTTCGGGAGGAGCCGTACTCGGTGCGCCAGCTCGTGCGCGCCGCCCAGTTGGGCCTGCCCGCGACGGAGGATGACCGGTGGCTGTGCACGATGTGCGGCCAGTGCGAGACCGTGTGCCCCCGCGGCGTGGACATCACGGGCGTCATCCGCGGCCTGCGCGCCGCGGCCTGGAGTGAACGGAGGGTGCCCAAGGGCCTGCCCTCGTTGATGTGGGGCCAGTACTGGGACGGCAACCCGTACGGCCGGCCCCCCTCGGAGCGCGACCGGTGGATGAAGGGCCTCTCGGTGCGGCCCTGGCAGGCGGGCGACGAGGTCCTCCTCTACCTGGGCTGTGCCGCCTCCTACGACCGCCGGATCCAGAAGGTGACCCGGGCCCTGCTCGCCCTCCTGTCCGCCGCCGAGGTGAAATTCGGCGTTCTGGGCGGCGAGGAGCCGTGCTGTGGCGACTGCGCGCTGACGCTGGGGGCCGAGGCGTTCCACCGGGAGCGGGCCGCCTCCACCGCCGACCTGTTCACGAAGAAGGGCATCGCCACCGTGGTCACGGTGTCACCCCACTGTTATGACGCGTTCCGGAACCGCCTGCCCGGGGTCCCCGCGGGGTTCCGTCCCCTCCACTACACGCAGTACCTGGCCGAGCTCGTGGCGGCGGGCCGGCTCACGCTGTCCACGCGGTCAAGCGTGCGGGTGGCGTTCCATGACCCCTGCTACCTGGGCCGGAAGAACGGCGAGTACGAGGCGCCGCGCGCCCTCCTGCGCGCGATCCCGGGGGTTGAACTGGTGGAACTGCCGCGGTCCCGCGAGACGGGGCTGTGCTGTGGCGGCGGGGGCGGCCGGATGTTCCAGGACACGCCCGTCAAGGAGCGGTTCTCCGTGATGCGCGTCCTGGAGGCGACGGACGCCCGGGTGGACATCCTGGCCACGGCCTGCCCGTTCTGCATCGCCTGTC
>JAHFSL010000276.1 GCA_023265785.1 Candidatus Coatesiibacteriota bacterium
GTCCGACGCCAACCACAAGATCCTGGCGGTGGCTGCGGCGAACCGCAACCGGATTGAACTCGCCCTGGACCAGTATGCGCGGTTCTGGAGCCTGACCCGGGACGCCTCGATCCTGCCGACGGTTGGCTGGTGCCTCTACAAGCGCGGCCAGGCCTGCCTGGCGCGCGGCGAGGCCGCCCGCGCGGTGCACGAATTCGAACAGGCGGAAGGGTGCTCGCCGGAGGCCGGGGCCATCCCCTACGAACGGGCGAGGGCACTCCTGTCGTTGGGGCGGGGGGGTGAGGCGCTGGCCGCAGCCCGGCGGGCAGCCGCCCTTGATCCCGCGAATCCCGCCATCGCGGCGCTCGCCCGCGACCTGAGAGAGTAGGTCAGGCCGGGGGGCGACGACCCAGCGCGCACAGCGAGAGGCCGAACGGCAGGGGGGCGAGGCGGAGCCACAGCCACTCGGACTTGAAGACAAGATCGAAGACGCGGTTCAGCCACCCGGGCAGGTTGAGGTTGAAGTCCGAGGTCACACCCTGGGGCCGGACGATCTTGTCGCGCAGCCACCGGACGGGCACGATGGCCGGCAGGAGCCAGCAATTGAGGTAGGTCAGCCGCGCGGGCAGGAGCCCCGCGGCCCGAAGCTTGTCGGTGAATTCCCGCCGGGCGTACCGGCGCTTGTGATGCACGCTTTCGTCGTGCACGCTCCAGAGGACCTTGTGGGCGGGTGTGGTGAACAGGACCGAACCGCCGGGCTTCAGGACCCGGCCGATCTCGCGCATGAAGGCGGTGTCCTCCTCGATGTGCTCGATCACATCCAGGCAGGTGACGAGATCAAATTGGCCGTCGGGGAACGGGATGCGGTCAGGGACCTGGGGCACCACGCCGGTCAGGCCCCGGCTGTGGCAGTACGCCACGGCGGCGGGGGCCACATCGCACCCGGCCGTGTCGCCCAGCGCCCGCAGGGCCAGCAGGTTGGCGCCCGTGCCACAACCCACATCCAGGATGGCCAGCGGCGCCGCGGGCCGCAGCCACTTCTGGAGCAGGTTGACGACCAGGAACCGGCGGCCGGTGTACCACCAGTAGGTCTGCTCGATGCGGAACATCAGGTCGTACTCGCCGGATTCCATCGAACCGTATTGTGTCACAATGATTCCCGGCATGGGCGCGGCGCATTTCGCGGACGGGATCCTGAACACGCCGTGGTTCTTCCACTCCCTCCGCGGGCTGATTGATCCCGGGCAGGTCCGGCACCTGAAGGCCGTGCTGGCCAGAATTCCCCACGCCTCCCTGCTCGATCTGGGGTGCGGGATCGGGAGCCACTGCGGGATGACGGACGCGGCCTACACCGGCGTGGACCGCACGGCGTCCTACATTGACTATGCGGGCCATCGGTACGCCGCGCCCAACCGGCGGTTCGTGGTGGGCGACGCCTTCGCGCTGGACCCCGCGCTGGGCCACCATGATGTCGTGGCCCTCATCAATGTGGTGCACCATTTTGGTGATGAGGAGGTGCTCCGGTGCCTGGCCTCGCTCCGGGCCGTCACGCCGCATCGGGTCCTGCTGGTGGATGTGGCGCGTGAAAAGGCCGGGTTCCTGTTCACCCGCATCTTCGGCCCCGCCGACCGTGGCGGCCACTTCAGGACGCAGGCCGCCCAGCGCGCCCTGCTGGAGGCCGCCGGGCTCCGGCTGGAATGGGAGGACGGGTACCGGACCGCCCCCGGGATCTACCCGCACTCGGTGCTCGTGGCGGCGGCTTAGCTGACCGGCATGGACCGCCCGGTCCTGTCGGTCGTCATCCCGTTCCACAACGAGGGGGCCATGGTGGACGCGCTGGCGCGCCGGCTCCTGCCGGTCCTGGCGGCGCTGCGCCTGCCCTGGGAGGCGGTCCTCGTGGATGACGGGAGCACGGACGCGACCTGGTCGCGCCTCACGGCCCTGCGCGCTGCGGCCGGCCGGCGCGGCCGGGTCCGGCTGGTCCGGCTGTCGCGCACCTTCGGCCAGCAGGCGGCGCTGACCGCCGGGCTGGACCTGGCGCGGGGGGCCGCCGTGGCGATCCTGGACGCCGACCTGCAGGACCCGCCGGAATTGCTCAAGGAATTCGTCCGGCGGTGGCGCCGGGGCGATGCCATTGTCGTCGGGGTGCGCGCCAGCCGCCGCGAGGGGATCGTGAAGCGGTCCGCCTACCGGCTCTACTATTCGCTGTTGGCCCGCCTTTCGCCGCTTCCCATCCAGCCCGATGCCGGCGACTTCTGCCTGCTGGACCGGCGGGTCGTGGACCTCCTGCGGCGGATGCCCGAGCGGAACCGGTTCCTCCGCGGCCTGCGGTCCTGGGTCGGGTTCCGGCAGGGGCTGGTCCGGTACGCCCGGCCGGAGCGTGCGGCGGGCCGCCCGGCGTACACCTGGGGCAAGCTGTTCCAGCTGGGGTTGGACGGGATTGCCTCATTCTCCTATGTTCCCCTGCGGGCTTCGGCCGTCCTGGGCGCGGTCGTGGCGCTGGCCGGTGTGGCCTTCGCCCTGTTTGCCGTGGTCGCGCACTTTTCCTGGCCGGTGCCCATCCCGTCCGGCTGGGCCTCGCAGGTCGTGCTGACCAGCGTGCTGGGCGGGACCCAGCTCGTGGCGCTGGGGGTTATCGGGGAGTACCTGGCCCGCGTCTACGACGAGGCCAAACAGCGTCCGACCTACATCGTCCGCGATCTCGTGGAATAGGGACCGGATGCTGGCCCGGCTGGCCGGTCTCTTCCTCCTGCCCGAGGTCCGTGGCATGTCCCGCGATGACCCGCGGCTCGTCGACATTCACGCCGGCATCATCCGGGGCAAGGGGTTCCTGCGGCGGGTCTATGAACGCCAGTACCGGCGCCTCGTGGAGGCGCTGGAGGGCGCGGCGCCCGGGCCGGTGTTCGAGCTGGGATCCGGCGGCGGGTTCCTGAAGGAGGTCCTGCCGGGTGTCGTCACCACGGATGTCGCGCCCGGACCCGGCGTGGACGGCGTGATGGACGCGGCCGCGCTGGACGCCGGTGACGGGTCGCTGGGCGGCCTCGTCATGCTCAATGTCTTTCACCACCTGCCCGACCCGCGCGGGTTCCTGCGCGAGGCCCAGCGCGCCCTGCGGCCCGGCGGCCGGGTGGTGATGATCGAGCCCGCCCACTCCCTGCTGTGGGCGCGGCTCTACCGCTGGTTCAGCGACGAGCCGTACGATGAGGCGGCACCGGGGTGGGGGGCGGCCGCCGGGGGCCGGATGTCGGGGGCGAACGTGCCCCTGGCCTGGATCGTCTTCGTCCGGGACCGGGCGGCGTTCGAGGCGGAGTTCCCGGGACTGGTGATCGCCCGGCCGGTCCGGCCGCACACCGCGTTCCTGTACCTCGTCTCCGGAGGCATCTGGTACCGGAGCCTGATGCCCGGCTGGACCTTCCCCGCGTGGGTGCTCGTGGAGGCGGTCCTGGCGCCCGTGATGCGCTGGATCGCCTGCGAGGTCACGATCGTACTGGAGAAGCGCCGGACAGCATAGAATGGACTGATGTTGGCACGGCTGTTCGAGGGATTCGGCCCCCGCGATGCGGTGGATATCGCCGTGGTCGCGCTGGTGATCACCTGGCTCCTGCGGATCATGCGGGAGACCCGGGCCTTCCAGCTCCTGCGCGGGCTGGCCGTCCTCCTGCTGGCCGCGTTCCTGGCGCGCCGGTTCGCCCTGGGCACCACCGTGTGGCTCCTGAACAGCCTGCTGGTGTTCTGGGCGATCGCGCTCATCATCGTGCTCCAGCCCGAACTCCGCCGGCTGATCGCCTCGCTGGGTGAACAGACCTTCCTGCGGTCCTTCTTTCCCCAGTCGGCGGCCGTCTTTCACGAGATTGCGCAGGCGGCGCACCTGATGACCCAGCAGGGCTGGGGCGGCCTGATCGTGGTCGAGCGCGAGACGAGTCTGGCGGGGTTCGCGGACTCCGGGACGCGGGTCAATGCGGACATCAAGGCGGAACTGCTTGCCTCCGTCTTCACGCCCGGCTCTCCCCTCCACGACGGTGCGACCATCGTGCGGGAGGGCCGGATGTTCGCCGCCGCCTGCACCCTGCCGCTCTCGGAATCCAAGGTGCAGGCGCAGGTGCTCGGGATGCGGCACCGGGCGGCCCTGGGCATCACGGAGGAGACGGACGCCCTGGTGGTGGTGGTCTCCGAGGAGCAGAAGAAGATGGCCCTGGCCATGAAGGGCCAGCTCACCCCGCCGCTGGACCGCGAGACGCTCGAGGAACTGCTGACCCTGCACAGCCGGACGGGGGGCGGCCTGCCATGACCGCGTTCCTGCGCTGGCTCGTGGCGGACTGGCCGTTGCGCCTGCTGGGGCTGGGCATCGCGGTCATGCTGTGGGTGTTCGTGCACGGGGACCAGACTACCCAGCTCACACTGTCGGTCCCGCTGGAATTCCGCAACCCCCCCCATGCTCTCCGGCTCGTCCGGCGCACGCCCGCCACGGTGGAGGTGCGGCTGGCGGCCCGGCGCGAGCTGATTCCCCAGCTCCTG
>JAHFSL010000277.1 GCA_023265785.1 Candidatus Coatesiibacteriota bacterium
GATGAACGAGGCGTGCAGTGCGGGGACGGGGTCATTCATCGAGGAGCAGGGAAAGAAATTTTCCGGCATCACCGATGTCGGGCACCTGGGCCGGGAGGCGCTGGCAGCGGAGTGCGGCGTCTCGCTGGGCCAGCATTGCTCGGTCTTCATGGCCGAGATCATTGACGAGGCGGTGGCCGCGGGTGCCGAGCGGCGGTCCATCATCGCGGGCATCTACGACTCCATCATCCAGAACTACCTCAACCGGGTGAAGGGCAGCCGGTCGGTGGGGAAGGTCATCTTCTGCCAGGGGATGCCGTTTTCGTCTGACGCGCTCGCCGCGGCCGTGGCGCGGCAGACGGGGAGTGAGGTGATCATCCCGCCCAATCCGGGGACCACGGGGGCGCTGGGCATCGCCCTGCTGGCGATTCGCGATCAGGGGACCGCGGGGGAGCCGCTGGAGATCGCCCGGTTCCTCGGGGCCCGGGTGGAGCGCAAGGACGAGTTCATCTGCATGTCGACCCGGGGTTGTGGCGGGGCGGGGAACCGGTGCCGGATTGACACCCTGTCCACCGTGGTGGACGGCACCCAGTCCCGGTTCACCTGGGGCGGCGCGTGTTCGCTGTATGACAAGGGAACGCGCACCCGCAAACTGCCCGACCTGGCGCCCGATCCGTTCCGGGAGCGGGCGGAGCTGGTGCAGGCGGCCGCGGCGGCACCGGTCCCCGCCGCGGGTCCGCGGGTGGCCCTCACTGACGAGTTCCTCCTCAAGGGTCTCTATCCCTTCTTTGCCCGGTTCCTCCGCGAGCTGGGGCTGGTGCCGGTCACGGCCTCGGCGGGCGACCGCGCGGTCCTGAAGCGCGGGATCGCCCGGGCCCATGTCCCGTTCTGCGCGCCCGTCCAGATGTTTCACGGCATCGCGTCCGGGATGACGGACGGGGCGCCCGAGATGGTCCTGATGCCCATGCTCCGGACCCTGGAGCCGGCGGCGGGCTAGCCCCACGCCGTGCTCTGCCCGCTCGTCCAGGCGGCGCCGGACATGCTGAAGGCGAACCTGGCCCGGGACGGTGGGCCCCGGATCGTGGACACGATCATGGACATGGGGCCGGAGGGGCTGGAATCGGCGTCGTTCACGGAGAGTTGCCGTCGGCTGGCGGCGGACCTGGGCGCTGTCGGGGCGGACTGGTGCGCCGCCCACCGCGCGGCCGCAACGGCCCAGCGGGACTTTGAACGCGCCTGCCAGGACGCCGGCCGGCGCGCGCTGGACTTTTGTGAAGCCCAGGACATCCCCGCCGTGGTGGTGCTGGGCCGACCCTACACGATCCACAATACGGTCCTGAATTCCAATGTCCCGGCCCTCCTGCGCGAGCAGGGGGCGATCCCCATTCCCGTGGACTGCTTCCCCGTGGGGGACGCCGCGCCATCCATGCCGGAGATCTACTGGGGCTACGGCCAGCGGATCCTGCGGGCGGCGCATGCGGTCCGGCGGCGGCCCGGGACCTACGCGGTGTACTGCAGTAACTACGCCTGCGGCCCGGACAGCTTCCTCCTGCACTTCTACGGCTACCTCATGGAGGGCAAGCCCTACGCGGTGATCGAGACCGATGGCCACGCGGGCGACGCCGGGACCAAGACCCGGCTGGAGGCCTTCCTGCACTGTGCGCGCGGCGATGCCGCGGCCGGTGGGGGTGCACCCGCCGATCGCACGCTGGGCGCCGTGTCCGGTGACGGCTCCGGGTTGGGGGAGATCCGGCGGCGGGGCGAGACCGTGCTGATTCCCCGGATGGGCGTGCCGGCCAGCGCGCTGGCCTCCTGCCTCAAGGGCGTGGGGGTCATGGCCGAGCGGCTGCCCCTGCCGGACCGGGAGGCGCTGACCATGGGACGCCGCCACACCTCGGGCAAGGAGTGCCTGCCCATGACGGTGACCCTGGGCGCCCTGCTCCAGCGGCTGGAGCGCGAGCGGGAGACCCCCACGAAGTTCGCCTTCTTCATGCCGACCGCGAACGGGCCGTGCCGGTTCGGGGCGTACCACATCCTCCACCGGATCGTCCTCAACCGGTTGGGCTGGGGCGACCGGGTCCGGCTGTGGTCACCCGCCGACAGTGACTACTTTCAGGGCCTGCCGGCCGGGTTCGACGCGCTGGTGTTCACCGGGTTCATGGCCTCCGACCTCCTGCTGGAGGCGCTCTACGACGCCCGCCCGTCGGAGGTGGGGGCGGGCGCCGCGCTGGCCGTCTATGAGGTGTTCCGGGCGGAATTGCTCGCCCTGCTCGAGCGGGAGGCGGCCCGGGACCTGACGGTCCCCTCCGCCCTCTGGCAGGCCGCGGGCGGCGCCTGCTTCGGCGCCGCGGACCTGCTGGCGCGGGCGGCCAGGAAGTTCGCGGCGGTCCGCGGCCCCTCGGACAAGCCCGTGGTCCTGCTCGTCGGCGAAATCTATGTCCGGTGCGACCCGTTCTCCAACGGGTTCGCGGTGGACCGGCTGGAGGAGCGGGGTCTCAAGTGCCGGTTTGCCCCCACCAGCGAATGGATCGAGTACACCGACATTGACAATGTGATCAACCGGGGGCCGGTGCCCTGGTCCAAGCGCATCAGCCATGTAGTGCGCGGTCGGATCCAGGACCGGTTGTACGCGGCCATTGCGGGCCCCCTCCGGTGGCCCGCACGGACCACGGTCCCGCAATCCATGGACGCGGGCGGCGCGTATGTCCGCCCCGAACTTTCCGGCGAGGCGATCCTGACCGTGGGCGGGCCGGTCCACGAATGGCGGGAGGGGATCATTGATGGCGTGGTGAACCTGGGGCCGCACGAGTGCATGCCCTCCAAGGTGGCCGAGGCGCAGTTCTTCCATGTGGCGGAGCGCGAGGGGTTGCTGTCGGTCTCCATCCCGCTGAACGGCGACCCCGTGGACCCGCAGGTGTGGGACTCCTTCGCCTGGGAGGTCCACAACCGTCGCCGCCGCCGGCAGACCCCGTCGGCGACGGCGGTTGGCGCCCGGCCGCCCGTCCCGGTTCCGGCCGGACGATGACCGGGCCGGCGTGGGCCCTGGCGCCCGGGGAGCGGGAGTACCTTCGCGGATTGGCGGCACGGCAGGCGGAAATCGCCGCCCTCCCCGTGATGGACCGGCGGCGGCACCAGTGGCTGGATCTCAACGACGGCGTGGCGGGGACCCGGCCGCCCGTGGTCATCGAGACCTGGACCTTCGACCGCGATTTCATGCCGGCGGGGATCCAGAAGTGCACGAGCGGGACCGGCCGGGGGATCGAGATCTCGCTTCTCCGGAATATCCGGAACCACGAACTCATCGACGACGACAAGGTGACCCCCGCCACCTTTGACATTGACTGGTTCACCAGCATCGACGAGCTGGGGGTGCCGCTGGAAACCCGGAGCGTCCCCGACTCGCAGGGGGTCAACACGGGGTATGAATTCATCCACCCCATCACCGACCTGGAACGGGACTTTGGCCGCCTCAAGCCAGCGGTCTGTTCGGTGGACCGGGCCGGGACCCTGCGGTGGAAGGCGTTTCTGGAGGAGCTGTTCGGCGGGGTCCTGCCGGTGGAGATCCGCACCGGCACCTACGGGGCGACAATGCTGACCTATCGGGTGATTGCCCTGATGGGGATGGAAAACTATTTTACCGCCATGCTGGAGACGCCGGAGGTCATGCACCGGCTCATGGCGTTCCTGCGGGACAACGCCCTGCGCGTCATGCACTGGGCGGAGGCCGAGGGGCTCCTGCGGCCCAACACCGGCAACCAGGACTCGTTCGGGTCGAGTTTCAACTTCACCGCCCGGCTTGGCAAGACCCATGCCACGGGGGGCGCGGCGCGGCTTTCCGGGATGTGGGGCGCGATGAACAGCCAGGAGTCGGTGGGCATCTCGCCGGCGATGTACCGGGAGTTCTGCACCCCCTACTACCGGGCCGTGGCCGAGCCGCTGGGCCTGCTCTACTACGGCTGTTGCGAGCCGCCCCACCCGTACTGGGATGACATCAAGTCGTATCCCCACCTCAAGAAGGTCTCCATCAACCGGTGGACCGACCAGCGGTTCATGGGGGAGGCCCTGCGGGGGACCGGCATCGTCTATTCCCGCAAGCCCGACCCCAACCTGCTCGCGGTCCCGGAGAAGCTCGACGGGGACGCCTGGGCCGCGCACATCCGGGAGACGCTGGCGGCCACCCGCGGGGTGCCGGTGGAGTTCATCGTCCGGGATGTCTACACGGTCCACGGCGACCTGGGCAACGCGCGCCGGGCGGTTGAGATCGCGCGTCGGGAGATTGACCGGGCCGGCCCCTGACCGTTTCGCTATAATCCGCGGGAACGAACCCGTGAAGATCTACGCCCTCGTCAAGCAGGTCCCCGACACCGCCGCCGTGATCCGGCTGGCCGGGCCCGCCGCCGTGGATCCGGGTCAGAAATTCATCCCCAATCCGTACGACGAGTTCGCCGTGGAGGAAGCCTTGAGGTTTCGGGACAGGCTGGCCAACGGGTCCGAGGTGGTGGTG
>JAHFSL010000019.1 GCA_023265785.1 Candidatus Coatesiibacteriota bacterium
CGGCCCAGTCGAGCACCGTGGTGGCCCAGACGGGCGGCACCTGCGGGACCGCCGCGGGGGTGCCGGACGCGTTCACGCCGGGCGTGCTGGCGGCCCCGGGTGTCACCGCCACTCGCGACCTGTCGGCCCCCACCCAGGGCGACACCGTGACGTATTCCATCGTCGTGACCAATAACAATGCGACGGCCCCCCTGAACGCCCTGACGATGAGCGACACCCTGCCCGCCGGGCTGGTCTTTTCCTCACTCTCCGTGGATGGGCCGGGGGCGGGGTTGACCCTTTCCGCCAACGCGGGCGCGGGGGCGGTCGAGGGGGCAGTGGGCGCGCTCGCCACCCCCCTTCCGGCCGGGGCCAGCGTGACCTTTACGCTCGTGGCCACGGTGGCATGCGGCGCGGCGGCCGCCCAGAACAACCGTGCCTACGCCGAACTTCCCGGCGGGTGCCTCAAGACGCTTTCCACCGCGGACTCATTCACCCCCGGCACGGTCGGCAGTGCGCCGATCGTGACGATGTCCCGGAGTCCAGCCAGCCCCTCCGTGGGGGATACGGTGACCTACCTGATCGCGGTGACGAATCCTGCCGGCAACGCGCCACTCAACGGGCTGGTCCTGGGCGATTCCCTGCCGGCCGGGATGGATTTTGTCTCATTGGAGGGCGGCTCGGACGGGGGCGGGGACGGGCTTTCACTTTCGGCAAACGCCGGAACCGGCCAGGTTGAGGGGGCGTTCGGCCAGTTCACGGCAGGCACTCCGCTGGCGTCGGGCGCGGTGTTTTCCCTCACCCTGACCGGCACCGTATCCTGCGCGGGGTCGGGGGCCCAGGCCAGCCGGGCGTATGCCGAACTGCCGGGCGCCTGCCAGAAGGCCGTTTCGGCCCTGGACTCCTTCCCGCTGGGCGGCACCCAATTGGCGCCGGCCAGCGTGGTGCCGGCCTGCGGGCTGGCGGCCGGCGGGTTCACCATGACGATTACCGGGGTATTCGGATCCGGCATCTGCACTCCCGTCATGGTCTCCATCGGGACCCAGACCGCAACCATTCAGGGGGTGCCCACGGTCACCGCCATCCTCGCCGCCGTCCCCACCTTTACCGGGACCGCGGTGGGAACCGCGCAGGATGTCACGGTCAGCACCGCCGCGGGATCGGCGGCACTGGCGTCCGCCTACCTGCCGGTGGCGGGGCCGGGGGCCCTGGCCGGGGCCGGGTCCGTCACCCCCAAGGCCAGCGTGGGCCAGTGGTTCACCGTGCGGCTGACCCTGACGAACACGGGCAGTTCGGATGTGACCGGAATTATCCCCGCCCTGGCCATCGGGCCGGGCGGGACGCTGGTCACCGTGGAAACCGCGCCGGCACGGGGACTCACGCTCGCGGCGGGATCCACCACGACGCTTTCCTGGACCTGCTCGGCCGATGGGGCCGGGCTGGTTTCGATCACGGTGAGCGCCACTGGCGCCACGTGCCCGGCGGCGACGATCCTGGCATTCGCCACGGTGAGCGCAATGCTCCAGACAGCCGCCAGCCTGGACGCGGCGGCGAGTGTGCTCGCGACAACCGCCTGCACGGGGCGCGATTTCCTGGTGACGCTGACCGTGACGAATACCGGCCAGGCGACGGCAACGGGCGTGATGCCCGCGGTGTTCGCCCAGGCCGGGACGGGTGGCGGGGCGCTGGTGGCGTCAGCCCCCGCGGTGCCGGTGACGCTCATCGGCGGTGCGTCCGTGGTCCTGACCTGGACCTTCACCGGCTCGGTGGTGGGCGGGCTGGATTTTACGACCACGGTCACGGGGCTGGACGCCAACAGCGCCCGGCCGACGGCCACGGGCCCGGTGTCCACGGCATCGGTCACGGTCAATCCGGGCGCACTCCTGCAAACCTCGGTGGTCGCCCCGGCCCGTGTCACCGTTGGCCAGTGGTTCACCGTGGCCTTGAGCGTGACCAACGCCGGGTCGGCCGCGGCGGCGCCGGTGACTCCGGGCCTGGCGACCGGGCCGGGCGGGACCCTCGTGATACCGGAGGGTGGACCGGTCCCGACCGACCTGGCCTCCCTGGGGGCGGGAACAACCACGGCGTTCATCTGGACCTATTCCGCGACCGGGGCCGGCACCGTGGCCCTGACCGGAACCGCAACCGGCACCGATGTGTGCGGGACGGTCCTGGGGTTCGCGGGCGGCTCGGTCCTGATCCAGACGGCCCCAGCGCTCGCCGCCGCGCTCGCCGTCATTCCGTCCCCGGGCAACACCGGCCGGTCCTTCCTGGTCACGCTGACGATGACCAATACGGGCCAGGCGGATGCCGCTGTCAGTGCCGTGCCCACGCCGCGAGCCGATGGCACGGCGACCATCTCGTACTCCGCCGGGCCCACACCCGCGCTTCCCACGGCGGTGCCGGGGGGCGGGGCCATCACCTTCACCTGGACGTTCACCGCTTCCACGCCCGGATCGGTGACGTTCTCCACGACCGCGACCGCCGCCGACGCCAACTCGGGGGCCGCCCTGCCCAGTCCCTTCGCGGCGTCCGCCGCCTGCGTCATCGCGCCTCCGGCGGTGCTGGCGGCCTCCGCCTCGCTGTCGCCCCCCGGGCCTGGCGTGGGCGACTGGGTGACCGTCGCCCTCACCGTCACCAACACCGGGGGCGGGCCGGCCACAGGCGTCCTGCCCGTGGCACTGGACGGGTCATCACCCGCGGCCGGGTTCCAGGCCGGCCCCGTGCCGGGCGGGCCGGTGACCATTGCGCCCGGCGCCGCCACCACCTTCGTGTGGACCTGGTCGGTGAACGGCGTCGGCTCACTGTTGTTCGGCCTGACGGTGACGGGGACCGACCAGTGGACCGGGGCCGCCCTCTTCGCCACCCGGACCATCGGTGGCGCAGCCGTTCCCGCCGTGGGCCGGCTGGCCATCGTGTCGGTCTCGGCCGCACCGACCGCGGTGGGCCTCGGGGAGACCATCACCGTGGTCGCAACCGTCAGCAATACGGGGACAACGGTGCTGGCCGCCGTCACGCCCGGCACGGTGGCGGTTTTCGGGACGGGGCGCGTGGGTTCGCTCACCGGTCCGACTCCCGCGTCCGTCGCCAGCCTGGGCTCCGCTTCCTCGGCCTCCTTCACCTGGACCTTCAAGGCCCTGCAGGGGAATGATGTTTCCTTCGCGGTGGGCGCTTCGGCGGCCAGCGGAGCCACCGCCGTGCCCGTGGCCACGGGTGCGGTGGCCATCCGTGAGGCCGGTACCACGCTGGACAGCCTCATCGTGTATCCCAACCCGTTCGCACCCGCGGCGGCACCTGACGGGCTGGTCCGGTTCCGGTTCATGCCACCGCTTTCCACCGTGCGCATCCACACCATCGCCGGGGAACTGGTACGCGAGTTGACGGCGGGACCCGAGGGGCTGGCCGTGTGGGACGGGCGCAACGGGGCGGGTTCCCCGGTCCAGCCCGGGGTCTATATCTATATGGCGAAGGCGCCCGCGGGCGGGCGCGCGGTGGGGCAGGTCCGTGTCGAGCGGTAGGGGCCTGCGACCCGCCCTGCTGGCGGCGCTGTGCGCCGCCGCGTCGGCCGCCCGCGCCGGGGGAGCCGGCACCGCGGGCGCCCCCGTCTTCCGCATTTCCGCCGGGGCGCGGCCCGAGGGCATGGGCGGGGCCTACGCCGCGGTCGCTGACGACCTCAACGCCCTCTTCTGGAATCCCGCGGGCCTCGCCGCGGTGCGTACCCCGGAGGTGGCGGCGCTGTCCTCCCTCTATGTGGCCCGCACGAGCTTCCATGTCCTGGGGTATGCCCAGCCGGCGGGCGGACTGGGCACGTTCGCGGGCGCGGCCAGCCTCATGGATTACGGGTCGCTCCTGCGCACCGTGGCGACGACGGACGGGTTGTACGGCGGCACGAACGGGTCGGTCTCCGCCATGGACCTCTACGGTACGGGGGGATGGGGCCGGCGGTTCCTCTCGTCCGCTGCCGCCGGAGCGCTCGATGCGGGCGCGGGGTTGAGCGTGGCCAGCCTGGGCGGGGGCGGCGCCGCGCGCTCCGCCGTCGGGCTGACCGCGGGCGCGCTCTGGCACCTGCCGGTTCCCGGGATTTCCATCGCCGCGGTCGGGGACCATCTCGGGGCGGTGTCCGGCGGCTTTGGTCCGCTGGGCGCCACCTGGCGGCTGGGTGCGGCGTGGGATGCGCGGCCCGCGCCGGCCGTGCGGACGCTTCTGGCCCTCGACGCGGGACTCACCCCGGATGCCGGGGTCGCCATGCACGCGGGATTCGAAACGGTCATCGCCGATGTGGCCGCAGTCCGCGCCGGCTGGCGGGGCGGCGGAGCTTCCAGCGGCGGCCCGACGTTCGGGGCAGGATTCTTCATCCCCGGTGCCTGGCTGCACGCCCCGCTGGTCCTGCGCGTGGACTATGCGGGCGGCTCCATGGGGGACCTGGGGTTCACCCACCGGGTCCAGCTTGTCATCCGCCTCGGGGCGAATGCGGCACCCGATCATCCGCACGGGTTCAAGTTCGTCCGCGACCTCGGCCAGCGGTGCCTCGTGTGGGACGGCGGCCGGCCGCCGTTCACGGCGAAGGCCCGGTCCGTGGAGACCGGCGACACGGTTCCGCTCGCGTCCGCGCCGGGGGAGTCGCGCCGCGTCCTGCTGGGGGACCTCGCGCCCGGGGTCTGGCAGGTCACCGTACGGGGTGAGCCCGAGGAGTCGACCGCGTGGCAGGGCGGCGGATCGTCCACGGTCAAGGTCACGGTTCCCGCCCTCAAGGCGAAACCGGCGGTGCCGGAAGCGACCGCCCCGGTGGCGCCGGCCACGCCGGTCCCCCGCACGCTGGCCCCGCCCACCGCCCTGCATCTGGCGCGGGGCGCAACCGGGAGCCTCCTCGCCTGGGAGGGCAGCGGTCCAGCCTATCTTGTCCTGATGACGGAGGAGCGAACGGGGCAGGAGCGGGCCCTCACCCCCGGCCCGGTGACCGCCACGGAAGTCCCGCTCCCGAAACTGGCGCCGGGCGTCTACTTCCTGCGCGTGCGGTCAGTGGACCCGGCGGATCCCGCGTCGGGTCCCGCGGACTCCGCCCCGTTGCGCATCTCGGTCAAGCCGAAGAAGCACTGACCGCCTGCCGGAGCCGGGCGAACAGCCGGTCCAGCTCGGCGCGCAGGGGCGCATCGGGCGTCCACGCCCCGGCGCCGCGCATCCGGTCCGAGGCAAACAGGCCCCGCTTCACCATGAGGTAGCGCTCAATGGCCAGGTACCCGTCCAGCCCGGCCTGTCCCTCCAGCAGGGCGATGGCCGCGACGGGATACCAGAGCCGGTAGGCGGTGTCATCGTCGCCGCGGCCCAGGGCACGCCAGAGGGGCACGATGGCGTCCAGCAGGTCACAGCCGGGCATGGTGCCGGCCAGGCCGCGCCGAAAGTTTTCCACCAGCAGGACGCCGCCCGACCCCTCGAAAATCCTGGCCCGGCCGCCGGTGAGCGCGTGGAGCCGGGTGATGGTGGCGCCGACCGCCGCGCCCTCCGGCTTGAAGAGGATGCGGTCCGGGCCGTGGGCCGCGAACTGGGAGACCTGAAACTCCGGCGTCATGGCCCGGCCGAGGTAGGCCGAGGCATCCTGCACGATAACCGGGAGCGGGGTGGCGGCCAGCAGGGCCTCGTAATAGGAGCGGACCTCCGTCTCGCCGGGCGTCCCCTCCACCGGCGGGATGGCCATGAGGGCGGAGGCCCCGGCGGCCAGGGCGTCACGGGCGTATGCCACGGCCGCGCCAGCCGACTCCGCCCCCACGCTCATCACGACCGGGCCCCGGTCCCGGGCGGCTGCGATCACACACCGTGACAGAGCCCGCCGCTCCTCAGGCGTGAGGCGCAGGAGGTCGGAGGCCAGCGCGATTCCGCATCCGTCCGCCCCCGTGTCGAAGACCCAGTCCACCTCGCGCCGGACGGCGTCAAGGTCCAGCGACCCATCGTTGCGGTACGCGGTGTGCAGGATCGGAATGACCCCGCCCAGCGCGGCGGTCATGGCCAGTGGGCGGAGAGGGCGATCCGGCCGGACGGGAGGAAAGTGACGAAGACTGATCCACCAATCAGGTCGGGGACAAGGTTGCGTTCGAGGGCGATGTTGGTGGGCGTGCCGACGCCGTCCGTGTACCGGACATGCATCGCCTGTTCCCCATGCACGGCGGCCCACTCCGCAAAGGTGAAGCCATTGGTGAAAATCTCATAGGACAGCGTGCCCTCACCGTAGTCAAGCGTGAAATTGTGGAGGTCGGCCCCGGTCTTGTTGATGACCACCAGCCACAAGGAGTCGGCGGGGGGGCGGTGACATCCGGTCAGCCCCATGGCGAAGGTGAGTGCCAGCGCGCGAGCGCGCATCATCCGCCGCTCCCGGTTCGCGGAATCTGGTCTATGGGAAGACCCCGCTCCTCAATGACCTCGCCCTCGCCGCCCCGGCGGGTGTGTCCCTCGTACCGTGGTTTGATGACATCGGCCCGGACCAGTTTCCCGCCGCGCACCCACATGCGAAGCGTGTATTCCTTCCGCGAAAGGCTCTGGCCGTAATCGCCCTCGTAGGTCCAGTCCGTGCAGTTCTCAGGCGCCTCGGTGCCCGCAAACCAGCAGGCATCGGCGCAGGACATGTCGGGGGACAGCCGGTGCAGGGCGCGCTGGGCGGCCTCCCGGTTCTTCCGGTCGGCGCAGCCCGTCAGCACCAGAAGGGAGAGGGCGGCGAGCACCAGGCGGCGGAAATCCACGGATGGTTCCATGTCAGGGCATCGGCTCGCCACGGGCGGCAATGTAGATCCGGTACCACTCCTCGCGATCGAAGGCGATGGCGTCCGCCGTGGCGGCCTCGCGGATTCGCGCGGGATTCGTCGAGCCGACCAGCGGCACGATGCCGCTGGGGTGGCGCATGAGCCAGGCGAACACGGTGACGGCGCGGCTCACGCCCATCCGTCCCGCGGCCGCGTCAACGGCCGCCACCAGCGGGTCCCCATTGGCCGGGGAGTTCCCGCCAAACCGGCCGCCCGCCAGCGGACTCCAGGCCAGCGGCGCCATGGACCGGGCGAGGCACTGGTCGAGGGTGCCGTCGGTGAAGCAGGCCAGCCGGCCGGGGTGGATTTCCACCTGGTTGACGACCAGCGGGAACGGGAGCCGCGACTGGAAGGCTTCCACCTGGGAGGGCAGGAAGTTGGAAACGCCAAGGGACCGCACCTTGCCCGCCTGCCGGAGCCGGGTAAACGCGGCGGCGACCTCGTCAGGATCGCCGAGGACATCCGGACGGTGGAGCTGGTAGAGGTCCAGGGCGTCAACGCCCAGTCGCTTCAGGCTCAATTCGCACGACCGCTCGATGTGGGCCGCCGAGAAATCGTACCGGCCGGGCGAATCGCCGTGCGGATCGCCGCCGAACCGGATCCCGCACTTCGTGGCCAGGACGATCTCCCGGCGCATGACGGGGGAGGTCTTCAGGACCTCCCCGTGGATCTCCTCGCAGACCCCACTGCAGTAGATGTCCGCGTGGTCAAAGAGCCGGTACCCCGCGTCGAACGCCGCGAGGATGGCCTCCCGGCCCTTGCGCCGATCCTCGGTGGTGACCTTGGAGGGGGTCCACCCGCAGGCGACTCCCATGCACCCGTACCCGAGCCGGGTGGTGACGAAACCGGAGGTGCCGAGCGGGATCGTGCGCATGAAGCCTCCTCGGGTTGGATTCGAACCAACAACCCCCCGGTTAACAGCCGGGTGCTCCACCATTGAGCTACCGAGGAATGATCGAAAGAATAGTAGCATTCCTGCGGGTTCCGGGCCGCGGCTGATGCCGGTCAGGGGCGGGGTGCGGGCGGACTGACTATAGTGAAGACATGAAACACGAGACTGCAACCGCCCGCGAATCCATGGATGTGGCCGAAGCCGCCCGCGAGGCCGAATGGGTCCACCCGTCCTTTGTCGCCGAGTTGTTCATGGGGCGTTACCAGCGTGGGCTCATGTTTCCCTACCCCGAACAGTCCGCGGCCGACCGGCAGGCGGGGGACGAGTTCTGCGCGAAACTGGACGCCTTCCTGCGGGCCAATCTGGACGCCGATGAGGTGGACCGTACGCGGGAGATCCCGGCGGCGGTGGTGCGCGGACTGGCGGACCTGGGCTGCTTCGGCATCAAGATTCCTGTTCAATACGGCGGCCTGGGGATGTCCCAGGTCAACTACAACCGGGCGATGCGCATCGTCGCCTCCGTCTGCGGCTCGACGGCGGTGTTCCTGTCCGCCCACCAGTCCATCGGCGTCCCCCAGCCGCTGAAACTCTTCGGCACCGAGGAGCAGAAGAGGAAATACCTGCCGCGGTTCGCGAAAGGGGCCGTCTCGGCGTTTGCCCTGACCGAGCCCAATGTGGGATCGGACCCGGCCAACATGTTGACCACCGCCACGCCGACGGCCGACGGCTCCGCGTGGATTCTGAACGGCGAAAAGATCTGGTGCACCAACGGGAATGTCGCCGATGTCCTCATCGTCATGGCTCGCACGCCTGACAAGATCGTGGAGGGGAAGGCGCGGCGCCAGATCACGGCGTTCATCGTCGAGAAGGAGTTTCCGGGATTCGAGATCGCCCATCGGTGCGACTTCATGGGCCTCAAGGCCATCCAGAACGGACTGCTCCGGTTCAAGGACATGCGGGTGCCCCGGGAGAACGTCCTCTGGGAGACGGGCGCCGGTCTCAAGCTGGCGCTGGTCACGCTGAATACGGGACGGCTGACGGTCCCCGCCTGTATGACGGGCATGGGCCAGCGGTCGGTCGAGATCGTCCGCGCCTGGTCCAACAAGCGCGTCCAGTGGGGCCTGCCCATCGGCAAGCACGAACTGACCGCGGGCAAGATCGCCTGGATGACCGCCCAGACCTTCGCGATGGATGCCGTGACGTGGTACTGCTCGGCGCAGGCCGACCATCACGGCGCCGACATCAGGCTGGAGGCGGCGATGTCCAAGCTGTTCACGACGGAGGCCGGGTGGAAGATCGTGGACGAGGCGGTCCAGATCCGCGGCGGCCGCGGGTATGAGACCTCGCTCTCCCTCAAGGGGCGTGGCGAAGAGGGCATCCCCGTGGAGCGCATGCTCCGCGACGCCCGGATCAACCTCATCATTGAGGGCACCAGCGAGATCATGCGCCTCTTCATCGCCCGGGAGGCGGTGGACCGGCACATGAAGATCGCCTTCGATCTATTCAAGCCGGGTGTGCCCCTGTCCGGCCGCATCCGGGCGCTGGGTCGCGCAACGGCGTTCTATGCCGTGTGGTATCCCGGCACGCTCCTGCGGTCGCTGGCCGCCCGCCTCACCCCCGGCGGGCTCCCGGCCGGGCTGGGCGGGCACGACCGGTTCGTCCGGCGGTCGGTGCCCCGGCTGGCCCGGGCCGTCTTTCATTCCATGCTGCGGTTCGGGCCGGGGCTGGAGAAGCGCCAGCGCACCCTGGCCCGGCTGGTGGACATCGGGACGGATCTATTCGCGATGAGCGCCTCGCTCTCCCGCGCGGCGCAGTATCTCGCGGCCAACCCGGCCGACCGCACGCCCGCGGCCGCGGCCTCGGTCTTCTGCGAGGAGGCCCGTCGGCGGGTCCGTGCGAATTTCCGGGCGCTCTGGTTCAATGACGACACCGACGAGTACCGGCTGGCGCAGGATGTGCTCGCCGGCAAGGTGCTCTGGCTCGAGAAGGGGATCGCCGGGAACCTGTGATTCCGGGGGCGTGCCGGGCGTGACGCTCCCGCCGGGCATCATTCCCACGGAAATTCATGTGCCCGGGACGATTCATTTTGCCCCCGGGGCGGTGGACAGGGTGGGCGAGGCCGCCGCGCCGCTGGGCACTCGGGCGTTTCTGGTGACGGGCGGGTGTTCGCTCAAACAGGGCGGGGTCCTCGACCGGATCACGGGGAGGTTGGCGGTAGCCGGCGTCACCTGGATCCTCCACCCCGTGAAGGGGGAGCCGGATGTCGCGGCGGTGGATGCCGCGGTCAGGTCGGCCCGCGCGGGCGGTTGCGACCTGGTGATCGCCGCCGGCGGCGGGAGCGCGCTGGACCTGGGCAAGGCCGTGGCCGGGATGCTGGCCAATGACGGGTCCATCCTCGAATACCTCGAAGGCGCGGGACCGGTCCGGGCCATGGCGCGCGATCCTGCCCCCTGCATCGCGGTCCCGACGACCGCCGGGACGGGAAGCGAAGCAACAAAGAATGCCGTGATCACCGCGGACACGCCGGTGGGAAGGGCCAAGCGGAGTTTCCGGGATGTGCGCCTCGTGTCCCGCGTCGCCATCGTGGATCCCGACCTCATGGTGTCCTGCCCGCCGGCCGTCACGGCCGCGTGCGGGATGGACGCAGTCTGCCAGTTGGTGGAGTCGCTCACCTCGCTCAATGCGACGGCCGTCACGGACGGGCTGGCCGTGCTCGGACTGGAGGCGGCGGGCCGGTCCCTGGGGCGGGCGGTCCGGCATGGCGATGACCTGGCGGCGCGCACGGACCTGGCCTACGCCGCCCTGCTCTCCGGCATCACGCTGTCCCATGCCGGGCTGGGCGCCGTGCATGGGCTGGCGTCGCCACTGGGCGCGGCCATTCCGGTGCCCCACGGACACGCCTGCGCCGTGCTCCTGCCCCGGGTCACCCGGGCCAACCTGGCCGCCCTGGGCGGTGGCCGGGGGGAGGCCCGCACTGTGGCGGCGTACGACCGGGCGGCGGCGGCCCTGGGCGAGACGGTCGAGGCCTTTTGCGCGCGGTTCGAGTTTGCGGGTCTGGCGTCCTTCGGGCTGACCGAGGCGGCGATCCCGGCCATCGTCGCCGGGGCGACCTCGGGCAGTGTGAGGACCAATCCCGTCACGCTGACCCCGCCGGAGCTGGAAGAGATCCTGCGCCGCGCGCGGTAGGCCGGGGGCTGCCGCGGTCATCGAGCCCGGGCGCCCCGCCGGGCTATAATCACCCGTCATGAACGCACTCGTGATCGGCGGGACGGGGCTCATCTCCGGCGGCATCACCCGGGAACTCCTGCGCCGGGGCCACCGCGTCACGGTGTATCACCGGGGCCGCACCCCCCTGCGCGAGCGCGGCGTGATGGAAATCCTCGGTGACCGGCGCGACCGCCCCCTCTTCGAGGCCGCTCTGCGCCCGTTCAAGTGGGACGCGGTCTTCGACCTCATCGGGTTCAACCGCGAGGATGTCGAGTCCGCGGTGCGGGCCCTGCGCGGCCGGACGAAGCACTACCTCTTCTGTTCCACGGTGTGCGCGGTGGGCGTGCCGACCATGTCCCTCATCTGCGACGAGGATGAGCCGTACCACCCGATCTCCGGATATGGCCGCGGCAAGGCGGAGGCCGAGCGGTACCTGCTGGCCCAGGCCCGGAACCGGCGGTTCCCGGTCACGATCTTCCGCCCCTCCCACACCTACGGGCCGGGCGGCGGGTGGGTGCTCGGGACCTTCCTCACGGACTGGGAGAAGGACTGCGAACTGGTGAACCGGATCCGGCGGGGGAAGCCGTGCGTGGTGCACGGGGACGGCGAGGCCCTCTGGCAGTCCTGCTATGTGGATGATGTGGCGCGCGGGTTCGTGGCGGCCGCCGGGCGCCGGAAGACCCTGGGCCGGGTCTACAACATCTGCGGTCGGGACATCATGACCGGGAACCAGTACTATCAGGCGGTGGGCCGCGCGGTGGGCCGCACCCCGAAGCTCGTCCACATGCCCACGGGCCTCCTCGTGCGGAGTGCTCCCTGGGAAGCCACCGGATTCCTGCGGGAAATCGCATTCGCCCACGGCGCCTACACCACCGCCGCCCTGCGCCGCGATGTTCCCGAATTTGACCCGCGCATTGATGTGGAAGAAGGCACCCGCCGCCACATCCGCTGGCTGGCGGCCGAGGGCCGTCTCCGGCAGGCGCCGGCCCGCCCCTGGGAGGACCGGCTGGCCCGGGCCGCCCAGCGGTTCCAGAAGTCGCTGGCCCGGGGCTGACGCACGATGCACCTGAAGGATCTTTATGCATCCCGGCCCGTGACGGCTTCCCTTGAATTCTTTCCGCCGCGGACCCCCGAGACCCTGGCCAAATTCGTCGCGAACCTGCCGGCGTTCAAGGCCCTGCATCCCCCGTTCTGCTCGCTCACAATGGGGGCCGGCGGATCGGGCACCGCGGATGTCACGGTAGCCCTCGTCATCCGCCTCAGGAAGGAATTCGGGCTGGAGGCCATGTGCCATTTCACCTGCATCGGCAAGTCGCGGAATGAGGTGGCCCGCCTGCTGGATGCGTTGGAGGGGGGGGGCGTTGAGAACATCATCGCCCTGCGCGGCGATGCGCCCAAGGGCGAGACCGAGTGGCGCCCCCATCCGGAAGGGTTCAAGTATTCCATCGAACTGGTCCGGGAAGCCAAGGCGCGCGGCGGGTTCTCGGTGGCGGTGGCCGGCTTCCCCGAGACCCACCCCGAAGCCGCCTCTCCGGACGCCGACCTGGACTACCTGAAGCAGAAGGTGGAGGCGGGGGCGGACGCGGTCATCACCCAATTCTTCTTTGACAACGCCGACTTCCTGAAGTTCCGTGACCGCGCCGTCGCGGCGGGCATCCGCGTCCCCATCGTGGCGGGCATCCTGCCGATCCGCACCGCGGGGTGGGTCCGCAAGTTCGCCCCGCTGTGCAAGGCGCGGGTGCCCGTCGACCTGGAGGCGAAACTTGCGCTGGTGGAGAAGGATGACGAAGCCTGCCGGGCCATGGGGATCGAGTACGCCACCGCCCAGTGCCGGGGGCTGGTGGCGGCGGGCGTCAAGGCCTTTCATTTCTATTCCCTGAACGACCCCGTGCCCGTGACGGCTATCTTTCGCTCGCTCGGATTCGGGGCGTAGGGCCGTGCCGCTCAAGGATTTCGTCTGCGAGGCGTGCGGCCACAAGTTTGAGGCGCTCGTCTGGATCAAGGAGCCTGATCCGACGGCCTGCGAAAAGTGCGGCAAGGGCCCGCTCAAGCAGTTGCTGGGCACATTTCGGGTGGCGGGCATGGGGAAGAAGAGCGCTCCGGCGGATGACCCGGGCGCGGGCGGCGGCGATGACGCCGGGCTGGGAGACATGGGCGGGGGCATGGACGGCATGAACGGCATGATGGGTGGGGGTGGCGACGACTTCGGCGGCGCTCCCGGGGGCATGGGTGAGGACATGGGCGGCGATGACTCCGGCGACTTCGGTGGCGCCGGCGACGAGGAGGTCTAGGTGAAGGCATTGCGTGTCGGCATCATTGGGTCGGGCGGGATTGCGCAGTCGTGCCATTTTCCGGGCTGGCAGAAGACGGAAGGGGCGGAGATCGTGGCCTGCTGTGATGCGCGCGAGCAGGCCGCGCGGGACGCGGCGAAGAAATTCAATGTGAGCCGGGTCTACACCGACTACGGCAAGATGCTGCGCGAGGTGAAGCCCGATGTCGTCTCGGTCTGCACCCCGAATGCGTTTCACATGGCGCCGACCATCGCCGCCCTGCGCTCCGGTGCGCATGTGCTCTGCGAAAAGCCGATCGCCATGAACGCGGTGCAGGGTGCCGCCATGTGCCGGGCCGCGAAAGCCGCCCGCCGCCTCCTGATGATCGGGCTCAACAACCGGTTTACCACCGAGTCCCAGCGGCTCAAGGGGTTCATCAAGGGTGGCGACCTGGGGCAGGTCTATTTCACCCGCGTGCTGGCCCTGCGCCGTCGCGGCGTGCCCGGCTGGGGCGTCTTCATCCGCAAGGACATGTCCGGCGGCGGGCCGCTGGCCGACATCGGCGTCCACCTGCTCGATCTGGCGCTGTGGCTGATAGGCCACCCCGAGCCGGTCTCGGTCTCCGGGGCGCACTACACGAAGTTCGGCACCCGCGGCGACATCTTCATGCCGTGGGGGCAGTGGGACCCCAAGAAATACACGGTGGAGGACATGGGTGTCGGATTCGTGCGGTTCAAGAACGGCTCGACCCTGGCGCTGGAGGCCTCCTGGTCCGCGCACATCAGCGACGATGTCTGGAATGTCTCGCTCATGGGCACCAAGGGCGGCGCCACCACCAGCCCGTTCAAGATCTACACCGAAAAGCAGAAGACCCTGCTCGATGTGACCCCCGTCCGCCTGCCGGAGGTGGAGTCGCATACCGAGGAGATCCGGGCCTTCGCCCGGGCCATCCGCGCGGGTGGCCCCTCGC
>JAHFSL010000020.1 GCA_023265785.1 Candidatus Coatesiibacteriota bacterium
CACGGCCAATGTGCGGGCCCTGACGGCGGCGGACAACCCGGACAGCATCCGGGCCGCGGTCCTCAAATTGAATACGACCATGGACAGCCTCAAGGCCGCGGCAAAGTCGGCCGAAAGCCTCGCGGGCAAGGTGGATTCGGGCAAGGGCCTGTTGTCCACCATGATCAACGACCCCGAGTTGGCCGCCGATCTGAAGGCGCTGGTGAAAAAGTGGAAGGACGCCGGCATCACCGCCAAGGTGAAGTGGTTTTGAGCAAGGCCGGATCCACCAAATTCGCCTGCCAGGCGTGCGGGTATGCCAGCCCCAAGTGGCTGGGCCGATGCCCGAACTGCCAGGCGTGGAACACGCTGGTGGAGGAGCGCGAGGCCGCCCCGCCGGGCCGGGGCGGCCGGGCTCCGGCGGCGGGGCCGGCGGCCGAGCCGGTGTGGCTGGACCAGGTCTCGGAACTGGACGCGGCGCGCACCGGCACCGGCCTGCCCGAGTTCGACCGGGTCCTGGGCGGCGGCCTGGTCACGGGGTCGTTCGTGCTGGTCGGCGGCGATCCGGGCATCGGCAAGTCGACCCTGCTCCTGCAGGCGGCGGCGCACCTGGCCCGCGCCCGGCCCCCGGTCCTGTACGTTTCCGCCGAGGAGTCGCCGGCCCAGGTGAAGTTGCGCGCCGCCCGGCTGGGCGTGCCCGGGACGGGGCTGGCGATCCTGGCCGCCACCCAGTTGGAGGCGCTGGAGGAGGCCGTCAGGCGACTCAAGCCCTCGGTCGCCATCGTGGATTCCATCCAGACCGTCTGGAGCGAGGGGCTGGGCGGGGCGCCGGGAAGCGTGGGCCAGGTGCGCGAGTGCGCCGCTCAGTGCCTGCGGCTGGCCAAGACCACGGGGACGACTCTGCTGGTGGTTTGCCATGTGACCAAGGACGGCCTCCTGGCGGGCCCCCGCACCCTCGAACACCTGGCCGATTGCGTGCTCGAGTTCGAGGGCGACCGGCACCACCTGTACCGGATCCTCCGGTCGGTCAAAAACCGATTCGGCTCCACCTCGGAGATCGGAGTGTTCGAGATGACGGGCGCGGGCCTGCGCGAGGTCGCCAATCTCGGCACGCTGTTCATGCCCGGTGAGGGCGGGCCGGTCCCCGGCCGCGCGGTGGCCGCCTGCATGGAGGGCACGCGCCCCCTGCTCGTCGAGGTGCAGGCCCTCGTGGCGTCCGCGGCGTGGGGCGTGCCCCAGCGGCGCACCTCGGGGCTGGAGAGCACCCGGTTGGCCATCCTCCTCGCGGTGCTTGAATCCCGGCTGGGGTGCCGGCTGGGCCAGTCGGATGTCTTCCTGAATGTCGCCGGGGGCCTGCTGGTCCAGGAGCCCGCGGCCGACCTGGCGGCGGCGCTGGCGGTGCTCTCGGCCCACCGGGAGCGGCCTCTGGAGAAGGTCGCGCTGATCGGCGAGGTCGGGCTGGCCGGGGAGATCCGGCCCGTCATGCACCTGGACCGGCGGCTGGAAGAGGCCGCCCGGCTGGGCTTTACGCGGGCCATCGTGCCCCGCGCCAACAAGGATGTCCTGCCGTCCACCCCCAAAGGCCTTGCAGTGGAAGGGGTGGCGGACCTCAAGGCGGCCGCCGGGGCGGCTCTGACATGATGGAAGCCATGGACTGGATGTCAGGCTTCGTTTTTCCGATGCGCGTTTCCATACCCATACCAACGCTCATCCAAGGAGACTCTTGTGAACACTCAATTGCTGATTCGGTGGATTGTCCCGGCGGTGATCGCCCTTGCTTCAAGTTTCCTGATCGGCTCCGAGCATCTCTGGCTGATTCCGGCCATCGCCCTCGGCGGTTCCGTCCTCTATGTGGTCATGTCCCAGGCCGGTGGGCTTCCGGCCCCGGTGATTCGCCCCTCGGCGCCCACGGGCGCGGTCAAGACGGGTTCCGGCGGCGCGCCACTGGCCAGCAAGGCGGGTTCGGCCAAGCTCCTCGACACCAGCGTCATCATTGACGGCCGGATCGCCGAGGTCTGCGAGACCGGGTTCCTGGAGGGCACCTTCTATGTCCCCCGGTTCGTCCTGCACGAGCTCCAGCGCATCGCCGACTCCTCCGACCCCCTGAAGCGCAACCGCGGCCGCCGCGGGCTGGATATCCTGAACCGGATGCAGCGGTCCAACAAGCTGAACATGGAGGTCCTGGAGATTGACGCTCCCCAGACCCGCGAGGTGGACGAGAAACTCCTCATCATCGGCAAAGAGCGCGGTGCCAAGGTCGTCACCAACGACTTCAACCTCAACAAGGTGGCCGAGATCCACGGCGTCCCGGTCCTCAACATCAATGACCTGGCCAACGCCCTCAAGCCCGCGGTCCTGCCCGGGGAACAGTTGACCATCCGGGTCATCAAGGAAGGCAAGGAGGCGGGGCAGGGCATCGGCTACCTCGACGACGGCACCATGGTGGTCGTGGACAACGGCAAGGTCTACATGGGCCAGAAGATCGAGGTCGTGGTGACCAGCGCCCTCCAGACGGCCGCCGGCCGCATGATCTTCGCCAAGAAGCGCGACGAATCGGGGGACGGCGGGAACAACTGAAGTCCCGATGCCCGTCAATCTTGTCATCAAGCGCGTACCGGATCATGTTGCATCTCTACTTCTGAAGCGTGCGCGGCGCAATCGCCGGTCAGTTCAGGCGGAGGTTGTGGCAATCCTCGAAGAAGCTTTGACGCCAAGACGATGGACGGTTGCCGAGGTCTCGGATCGACTGCGGCGCATGGCTTTCTCCACTCCGGATGAGGCAACTGTCTGGATCCGGCAGGACCGGGACACCCGTTAAGATTACGAATGGGCCCTCATACGAAGGTGGGAAGCATGGTGTCTAACTTTTAGGTGTAGCTGGCGGGTAAGTCGCCATCCTAAGATTCGGCCGATTCGGAGTATGATGGCGGCACGATGATACACAGCTCGATGAAAATGCTGTCGGCAGGGTTCGCCGTAATCTTGCTTTCCGCGGCGATAGCCCGCGCTGACGAGGTAGACGATCTCCTAGCCCTCAAGGCCCGCAACCGGGACCGGGTGAAGCACTTTGCGGCAGAGTTCACGGTGGAGACGGACCAGCTTCGGTCTGTGCCTGGCGCAAAGACTGTGCATGTTCGGTACCAACTTAATTTGCGCCGCCTTCCGCCAGGGCAGGTCAAGCACCCCGGGCTCCCATGGTTTGCCGAAATCAATATCCTCGAGCCTGGCCGGTCTTCCATTCGCATAGAAGGCGACGCAATTGAGATCCAAGGTCCCAGCGGGAATTGGCAGGCGGTTGCTTTGTCACCGGATCAGCGCCGCCAGATGACAAGCCTCGTCGAGCCCTTTACCGGCATGACTCCTTCCGAGCATCGAAGGAACTTTACCATGACAATCCTCCGCCGGAACAATCCCATCTTTGGTCCCAAGACCGTGACCTTGGAATCCATTCCAAACGGACGCGAAAGATTTTTTTCCAAGATGGAAGAGGACACTCGTGCGGATGGGTTGGTCCTGGCGACACGGTTCTTTAATGAGCGAGGACAGGAAACCTCCCGGTTAAGGGTCACTCGCTCCAGGACGGTTAATGGCATTCCCGTCATGGAAGGGATGGAGGCCGTTAGTGTGACGCCCGCGGGTGATGTGGTCAGTCGTACGACATGTACGAACGTTCTTGTGGAAACTCAACCATGAGGGGGGTGATCGGTATGCGGAAGGTCCTTCTGGCAGTCGCAATCGGGTGGGAGGCAGGTGCATTGGATGCTCAGGCTGCTAAGGCGGTGCCCCCTGCCCAAGCCTCAAGTGGAGTCATAACAGCGGGAACAGTCTACGAGCGTCCTGGGCCTACGACGACGGCCTTCGAGCCTGAAGACCTGGCGGGCCGAGACAGAGGCCCAATTCTTGAACATGGGCATTTCACGAATCTTGTGGAGAAGGGGTCGGGTGGCCATCCGCTGTTTTCCTTACAAGTCCTGGTGATGGGCGGAGGGGTTGGAGACCAGAATCCCTCGAACCAATATTTCCTTAAGCTCACAGGGGTCAAGGGGCGAACTTGGCGCCTCCTAAAGGAGATTGCCCCTGAGATAGTCGCATGGGGTTCCACGGGTGGCCGCCCGCACCCGACCGAACGGACCGAACGGCGGCACGCGCAGGCGGCGGCACGGCTAGTTCAGGTGGGCGACGAGTTCTTTCGGATGGTGCCCCGCAGTCAGCGCATCAAGATTTACCGCGCGGCACAGTTGCTCGGGACAGCGCGACACTTCGCCTCCGCGATTGAGCCCGCCATGCACGAGCGCCCCGACGAGTTTGCGCGAAAGCTCGACTCACAATGGAGCGTGATCAAGCCAGGCTGGCAGCACGCTTGGCGGGGAAAGGGGTCCGCCGCGGAGCAGCACGTTGAACGACAGTACCGGCGGGCGGTGGAGTTCTTTTTGCTCGGGCGGGGCCGGGACAGTATAGGGCTCAGTCTCGAAGCACGCCAAGCGGCCGCCAAACGCCGTGCGACCCGGCATGATGAGTTGCTGCGGGAGGTCGAACCATTCGATTTTTGATCCTCACGACGGCCTTTGCCATATGGCCGGTCATCGGGCTGGCCGCTCCATCACGCTTTGAGGTGCTGGCCACCGTTTTCAACGACAAGGCTGACGCCCAGAACCCGCTCCACGTAGCGTTGCCCCATGCGAAGCGGGTCAACGTAAAAGCCGGAAGCATGCTGTTTGGGATTCCGGGCAGAACACGGGTCAGGGTTGAACGGATCACCAATCCCATTCCGGATCCACAGCTGAGACGTGTCATCATCGCCCCCGTGGTGGACGCAGGACCGCAGAACATTTTCGACAACTACTGGGAGGGTTCGTCCCGGGACCGGCGGGGATTCGATCGGCCGCCGGCAACGCCGACGGCCGAGGAGCGGGCGGAAATATGCGACTCTGTCCCCACTTCCCTCAATTACCCGCGAGATCCCGCTCACGGTGCTACCGACCCCCTCTATGACTACGCCCCCGAGGTGGTGGCCGCCCTCGTGGACCCCCAATTGTTCGTTCCCTTCAACGATGGCCACACGGCCTCCAAGCCCACGAAAGCCAATACATGTCCGGGGGGGCCGTGCGACTGTGAGCAGGGAAACCCACCTTTTTACGACAAGGACCGCCTCCGCTACTACCGAAGCCCCACCGATGAGGGGACACAGATCCTGCCGCCCACGACGGCGGCCATCGACTTGTCGGTGAAGGCTTGCCAGGCCGTGGGGGGATCGGGGTGTGACAACGACAATTTTTCAGAAGACGTTACTTGGGCCTTCACCTCCGCCATTCCCTCCGTCCGCCGCGTTCGCATCTTGCAGGGAACGGCCACGATATACGACGCCCTCGGAGGAGTAGCCGGAGGTCGGCAGCTCCTTGCTGGTAGCGAGGGGGTTCAACCAGGGGCCTGGACGGTGCAGATCGACTTCACGGAGAGCATGGCGCTGACCTCCACGGTGGCGGGGGAGGCCCTGCCGCTGGTGAGCGTGCGGGACGCAAAGTCGAGTACCACCATCATCGGCACGGTGGTTCCGGTGGGGCTTGGGTGGCAACCGGACGATGAAGGGGTCGAGGATGCACGCTGGATCGGGACGGTGAGCATACCCGACAATGTGCGGGGCAAGGACATGGCCATCGCGATCTACGCCGAGGACCTGGCGGGGGATGGTGCCACGCACCGACCGGGCAACCCAATTGATGCGGATGAGAATCCGGCGTCGACAGGGACGCTTGACGGCTATGGCCCCGCCACGCGGGAGAAACCGGACCGGGAGCATATCGTCCATATCAAAGTAGATGACCCTCCCCGACAGGTACACCCGCGGCTCGCCCCCAATGGAGACCTGTGGGGCAAGCCAGCGATCAATATCTCGACGCCCGATCTGCATCTCGTGTTGCCCAAGCTGGCGGTGCATCTTGGGCGGCTCTTTGGATTCCGTCCGCCCACGCTCTTGCTGCCGCTCCGCAAGGCGGATCACTGGCGACCGTCCTTTGCGGCCTTGTCCTTCCGTGGCGTGAATGTGGATCTGTGCACCTATGACGAGAAAGCGTCCCTGGTGAGTCCGGAGGACCCCGAGGTCGTGGACGGCTTGCTGTATGCCGTGCGTGCCGAGCATCAATACTCGATGGCGATCCACTGGCCGGAGGATGCGGCGAAAGTGAGTGTGGTGGGGTTTGGCGAAGGGGGATTGGCGCTGGCCAACCTGCTCGCGCCCGCCAACCCCAACCTGTACAACCTCCAGGCGCACATCTCCACGGGCGTTCTGGCGAATGTGCCCCTGCTTCAGAAGGAACTGCTTCCCAATGGGAAGACCAACGGCATGGTGGATGCCCAGCTCATTGCGGACAAGGAAGTCATGGAGCTTTTCGCGGCCATCGGCCTCATTTGGGGGGCCGCGCTGGTCGTTCCGCATCCGGTCGTGGGCGCGGCGTTTCTTCAGGCCGGCGTTGGATTTCTGGGCTGGGCGGGTGTCGCCCAGTTGAAATGCTGGGCCTACAGTGAAATCACCGAGAGCGTCAATGAGAGCGGCATTCCAGGGCATGCGGGCTTTCGGGCGTTCTTTGACCGGGGGCTGGTGACCGTGGGGCGGTCCTGCGAAACCGCGATCCCCAGCGCGGAGTGCGGCGGGCTCATCCGTGATTTCGCCACCGGGGACGCCCTGAAAAACATGTACAGCCTGCTGGGCGGCAACATTGCAGGTCGGCGGCGGCTGGACGACATGACCGTGGGGCTCGTGATCGGAAACACGGGCCAGGGGGCCCTGTTGACCCCCACCGACGGCTCCCTCAAGGAGCAGGCGGAACTTGACCAATCGCTGGGAGAGATCAACGATCTCTTGCCCATTGGGTTGGCCCTTGTGCGAGTGTTGGCGGACACGACGGAGGGCAATGGAACCACCACGGTGGAGAGTCAGCGGGGGGATGGCGTGGCAGCGGCGGAGGCGCTCAAGGCGGGTGCGCGGACGACCATCAAGGAATTCAGCAAACAGCGGCCGCCGGGGTTGAGCCTGTTCGGGGGCGTGCTTGATTTTCTGGGCGTGGCGGTGGAGGCCATTGATACGACGGCATTCCGGCGGAACTCCGCGGCCGCGCTGGGCGATATCATCGGCCAACTTGACCCTCCGGCCGTGCTGACCGTGACCTCGCCCGTGCCCGCGTGGGCGGTGGGCTTCAATGAGGATCGCGCCTTCGTGCGCGTTGAAGGCCATGTGTCCGACGCGTACCCGCAGTTCGTGAAGATCGTGTCGTCGGCGGATGGCGGGCCGCAGGTGGAGACGGAGCTGAATCTGGACACGCTCACGACCGATCCGGGAGGCAGGACGGGCAATGCCCAGTTCCGGATGGATGTGCCCTTGCCACACGGGGGCCGCCACACCGTGTCGGTCACGGCCATCAACGCGGGGGGGCACGACACGACACAGGCAATGACCGTCTATGTCACCGGCACGCAGTTTCCGCAGGAGGGGACGGTGGCGCGTGGGGTGACGAGTTACCGGTGGCAGGCCAAGAGCCATCCGCTGATTGGGACGCCGCAGGTGCTGGCGGAGGGGGTGGGGCGGCTGTCGTTCATCGGGACGGACCCGGGGAAGACGCCGGCGCAAGGCTTCACGGTGCCGGGCACGGTGGGCGGCGCTGACCTGGTTGTCTGGTATCCCAACGCGAATCCGGATGTTCCTTCCATTCCGAACCCGGACATCATCTTTGTGAACCCAGCCTCTGACGAAGTGATCGCCCAGGTGCCGTCCTCGGGGGTGTTTGAAGCGCGGCTGGCGCCATTTCACGAAGGGAGGACCTTCGTGGGCATCGCGGGGAACGCGGAAAGCAAGGCATTGAAGGAATGGCGGCTGGAGTACAGCGGGGAGGCCGGCGTGTCGGCGTCCGGGGGCTTCCTGGACGAAGGCCACACGATCCTCAGCAGTGGAGTCCCGATTCGAGGCCCGCAGTTCAAACTGATGCACTTCTGGGATGTGAGTCGCCAGCGGCTGACTGGGCAATACACAATTCGCACCCGGCTGACCGATGGCTACCTTCCCGGCACTTCCTTATTGGTGGACACGAATTACACGCAAGGCACCTTCGCCAGCGAGGACTCGCTGAAGGGGGCGCTGGATGAGTTCAAGGACCTGAAAGTCCTTGATCGAGCGACCTTTACGCTTGGCACGCCCTTCGATCCTGGGGTGAGCGTGCCGACGATTGTCACGGACCCGTATGCCCGGGTGGAGGTACGGGTTGAGGGCGGGTCCCTCGTCAGTCCACAAACCGTTGATGTGAATGTGTTTCCGGTACGGGCCCCGCCTGCGGTCCCGTTGCCGGACCCGGCGCTGGGGGCGCTGGGCCCCAAGTATGAAGTGGTGGCCGCCCCCCTGCCGGGCCAACGCCTGCGCCTTCTGCCGCAAGACTTTCATCCCGGTCAGGAGCCCCGGCTGACCCTTCATTATACAAACGCCGAACTCACGGGCTTGGCGCTCTCTGCCACCCTGGTTGCAGATAACTTAGGACTGTACCGCGAGGACGCCGCCACGGGGCAGCGCACCCTGCTGGAAACGCAAGCCCCGCCGGGCACCTTCACCGTGTTCACTACCACGGGATTTCTCGACGGAGCCTTCCTGCTCCTCCCTTCTAATTCAGCTCCAAGGGTGCGGGCGCTGGCGGTTAGTCCGTTGCAGTTCGCCCCCGAGGACCCGACCGCAGGGCGGCCGGTGGCCGAGGCATTCCTGGATGTGGCCACGGCGGCCAGCCCCACGGTATTCGTGACGGCTGAAGTGGTAGACGGGCAGGGGACCGTGGTGCGCACGCTTGCTTCAAGGGTGTCGGTCTTTCTGGTCGAGGGACAGGAAGAGGAAGCGCCACTGATCGCTCCAGACGGGGCCGACGCCCGCGTCGTGGAAGCGTCGGCGCAAGGTGCCCAGAAGCGCTATCACTTCTTCTCCTCCGGGGCCCCCAGGATCGCCACCTGGGATGGCAAGGATGACAACGCCACGCTGGTTCCCAGCGGACCGTACACCCTGCGGGTGCGGGTCATGGACGGCGTGGGAAACACGACAACGGCGCAGACCACCGTGGTCAAGGACCGGCTGGCCCCCGCCGGAAACCTTATGGGGCGCGGCTGGAAGTACGCCACCGGCGTATGATGGCGTCAGCATGATGCACAGGCCAATGAAAATGTTGGCGGCAGGAGGGGCCTTGGCCATGCTGTTCTCCGTAACCGCCCGGGCCGACGAGGTGGAGGACATTCTGGTCCTGAAGGCACGCTATGCAGCATCGGTAGGTCACTTGTCCTTTGAGGCAGAAACCGAGGTCCTCAATGCAGGGGCTCAGGCATCTGTTCCGGCCAGGAAGGTTCGATACCACATTAACCTGACAAGATGGTCGGCCTCGATTCAGGGCCAGCAGCGCTTTCCATGGTCGGTGGAAGTAGAAATGTTCGAGCCAACCCGGTACAGAATGCTTTTGATCGGCACAAGTGTTTCCATTGTCGATTCCAGTGGAGTTACCCGACCCGTCACCTTCACAGAGACCCAGCAGAAACGCATTGAGGAAATGGTTCGTCTGTTCATCGGAAATGGCGGGTGGGATCGAGATCGCATTGCGGTGAAGGTTCTCCGGCGGAATCGCCCGTGGCTCAAGCCGCACACGACAACGCTGGAATACATTCCACTGACGCGGACTCCCCAGTTCTCAAGAATGGAGGAGGACATTGATGGGGATGGACTCGGGTTGCGGACACGCCTCTATGACCCGGATGGCCGGAAGAAGCTTGAGACAGTGGTCACCCGAAAGCGACTTGTGAACGGCATGCCATTCGCCGAGGTTACCGAGACAACCATAAACACAAGCACAGGAGACATTCTTCACCGGAGCACCTTGCATAACATTGTCCTGGAGAGGACCGGAGGTGGTTAGCATGCTCAGGCAAGTGTTCGTATTTTCCTTGGGGGCGATGACAAGTGGCACTGGATTGGCAGCAGTTTCGAGTGCAACCCCGCCAACGGCAGGATGCGCTTTTCTGGGGAAATCGGCGTTTGCCGTAACGGTGGAGCCAGGAAGTAAAGGGGCGCCAACGGACCTGCTCGTGATGATAGACACGAATGGTCATGACAACCTATTGACAGGTTCAACTGGCAGGATGACTAGGGAATCAGCCCCCGATCAGGAGCGCCAAGGAAAACGGGTTAAGGCAGCGGCGAAAATTATCCTAGGAGGGACAGCAGGAGTCTGGATACTTGTGGGTGGCGTGGAACTGCTTACTGGAGGTTTCGCGCCACTTTCGAACGACCCGGCCCAAGCCCGTCGAGACTCCTGGAATAACACTCTGAAATGGGGTTGCATTGGAACGGGCATATGTTTGGGCGCCGGAATTCTACACTATTGTCTAAGACTCGATTGGGTGAAGTAGACAGGTGCGATGCATTTACGCCAGAGAAAGGTGTGCATGATACGGAATTGGCTTCTCATGTGCCTGGCCTTCAGTGCCGTCAAGGCCGCCCTGGCGTATCAGCCAACTCCCGTCATCCTCGTGTCAGGTTTCGGCGGATCTGCGGCAGACTGGAGTGGGACGACACATTTTCTTGAAAGCCGAGGTGTGCCAACAATCGCCTTCGACCATAGCGACCCGTACGGCAGGATTGACAGTTTGGCTCATGAGTTCGGGGACCCGGCGTCCCCGACTCCAACATGGATCGCCCGTGCCCGGGACGTTATGGCCACTCGGGGAATCTCGGCAGTGCTGTTCCGCGTGGTGGGCTTCAGTGCAGGGGGCCTGATCACCCGGCGATATGTGAGCAGTTCGTTCTATCAGGGCGATGTGGCACGGCTAGTAGTCTGCAACTCTCCGCAAGCAGGAGCCGCCCTCGCCTACTTTGGTCCACTCCAACGAGAAAAGCCGGAGCTCATCACGATCGGCACCGGAATGGGTGTAATGGGAGTCTTGCTGGCAGCTCAACTTAATCCCATGTCCTTCTTGGCTCTTGAAGAGAGCATTGGATATTTTTCGGCTAATGAAATTATCTCAAAAATCGAAGAAGGGCTTACAGATGCGGGGATTGATCCAGACCAGGCCGTCAACTCCGAAATGGCCAAAGACTTACGGCCTGACAGTCCACTGATTGCGCTCGTACAGGGCAGCCAAATACCTGCGGGTCTTCCGCGTTTGGTAGTTGCGGACAAGACAAATCCCCAGACAGTGACGGAGAAAGCCGTCCTCGTACTTCAGGGTGCCAAGGACATCTTCGTTCCCAGTGTTCTGGCCGGTGCGGGTGGCGACGGACTGATGGCCTTACGGGCTGGCGATTTCTACTTCAATGAATTGCGCCCTGGCGATGGAGCTGCGCCTTATGTCAGTCAGACCGCCGTTCCTTTGCCCCTGAGAATCGAAGAAGGTGCTTCCGGCAACCACGAGCGCCACCCCGATCTGATTCTCAAGGCGCTTGATGATCCCCCGATGTTCCATTCTTCCGCAGTGGATTTCCCTCCGGCTGGGTGGCCGGTGGGGCGGAATCGTGATCAGGGAGTCGCACAGCTTGAGGGGTCCGTTTCAGATTACCTGCCCCAACATGTGGTGATTCTGGCTCGCGATTCAGCGGTCGGAGGGTCCACGGCAACGACGGGTCTTATCATGGCGGAGGTGGCAACCGACCCGGGAGGGGAGACGGGCCAGGCTCCGTATCGAACCTCGCTTCCCCTTTCTCAAGGTGGTACCAACATCGTCGAAGTCAGAGCGACCAACGCGGCAGGCAACGCCACGGCTGGGAGCATTCCCCTGAACCTTGTCGGGATGGATTTTCCGAGGGAGGGAAGCGTCGTGCAAGGACTCAGCAGTTTTGCCTGGGAGTCTCGCAACGGTGTCCTTGTCAGAGCTTTGGGCGTTGGCCATCTTTCATTCATTGAAACTGCGCTGGGAAGCACGCCGTCAGTCGTGATTCCCATTGCGACTGGAACTCGTGGCGATGACCTTGTTGCACTCTGGGCGGATGGGCAGAGTAATTCGGACATTGTGTTCCAGAACTCGGATGGGGTAATCGTGACGCAAGTTCCTCCTTCTGGAACATACTTTCTTGCGAGCCTGGCTCCATTGTATGAGGGCAGGCGCTTTGTCTTTGTGGCCGGCAATGTGATGTCGGCGTCCCTCAGGGAATGGCGGCTGGAGTACGCGGGGGACCTGGCCCTTCCGGGGGGTGGGAGTTTCACCGAGACCATCGCCGGGCATACTGTGGCCTCTTCCAGTTTGGCAATCCCCGGGCCGACCCCTCGATTCATGGGTGCTTGGGATGTTTCGTTGCGCCGGCTCACCGGAGCCTATTCGCTTCGGCTGCGGCTTGGAGACAATTACTACCCCAGCTTGGTCCCGGCCGGACAACATGGATTGAGCAAAGGGACTTTTATTGACTTGGCAGCGCTGTCAGCGACATTGGGGGAATACGCGTCTTTTCATGTCGTGGATGAAGCCACTTTTACGCTGGGCACCCCCCTTGATCCCGGAGTCAGTGTCCCGACCATTGTCACCGACCCGTATGCCCGGGTGGAGGTGCGGTTCGAGGGGGGGGCGCTCATCAGCCCACAAACCATTGATGTGAATGTGTTTCCGGTGCGAGCGCCGCCTGCGGTGCCCCTGCCGGACCCCGCGCTGGGAGCGCTGGGGCCCAAGTATGAAATCGTTGCCGCCCCGCTCCCTGGCCAGCGGTTGCGGCTCTTGCCGCAAGACTTCCATCCTGGCCAGGAGCCCCGCCTGACCCTTCATTATACGAACGCCGAATTGATGGGCTTGGCGCTCTCCGCGACCCTCCTCGCAGACAACCTCGGGCTGTATCTGGAGGACGCCACCACCGGGACTCGAACACTACTGGAAACGCAGGCCCCGCCGGGGACCTTCACGGTCTTCACCACCACCGGCTACCTGGATGGATCTTTCCTGCTGTTACCGTCCAACTCCGCCCCACGCGTGCGGGCGCTGGCCGTGAGCCCGCTGCAGTTCGCCCCGGAGGATCCCACGGCGGGACGGCCGGTGGCGGACGCGTTCCTGAATGTGGCGACGGCGGCGAGCCCGACCGTGTTCGTGTCGGCCGAGGTGGTGGACGGCACGGGCACCGTGGTGCGCACGCTCGCATCTAGCTTGCCGGTGTTCCTGGTCGAGGGGCCGAAAGAGGAAGCCCCCCTCATTGCCCCCGATGGAGCGGATGCCCGGGTGGTGGAAGCTGCCGCTCAAGGCGCCCAGAAGCAATATCACTTCTTCTCCTCCGGCGCCCCCAAGATCGCTACCTGGGACGGCAAAGACGGCAACGCCACGCTGGTCCCCAGCGGGCCGTACACCCTGCGGGTGCGGGTCATGGACGGGGTGGGGAACACGACGACTTTCACGACGACCGTGGTCAAGGACCGGCTGGCACCGGTCATCCGGCAGATCGCGGGGCGACTGGCCGCCGGGGGAATGACGCTTTCGGCCACGGTGGACGGAAATACCGTGCTCGTGCGCGGGACCGCGGCCAACCTCCTCTCGTTCAAGGGCTACCGGGTGGGGGTCCGGCCGCAGGGCGATCTGGTTTCGGCGACGGCGTGGGCCGGACTGACCGAGGCCGACCTTTCCGCGACGGGCTGGGTCTTTCTCCCCATCCCCGAGGGCTATTACCTCGGCCCCGACCGGGACGCGACCCTCGCGGTAATCCAGATTGCCGACGGCAACCTGGCCCGGTGGCCCATCGCCGCCTTCTCCAACACGCTGTATGAAGCCGGGCTCTTTGTCTTTGGACTGGCGGGTGGCACGGCCTCGGCCACGACCGTCCTGGACGCCGCGCTGGCCCGGGATATCATCCTTGATTCGCCGGCGGGGATTCGGAATCTTAATTCATCGCCCAATCCGTTCCGGGACACGACGACGCTGGCGGTCTCGGTCATCGGGTCGGCGACGGCCATCTCATTCCTGGCCGTGGACGGGAACAACCCGCAGTTCACCGTTACGGTGACGGGAATGCGCCTCGGCGCCTCGCCGCAGTTCACGGGGCCTCTGACCCCGAACGATGCGTTGGGCGGTCCGCGCCCATTTCTTCTGACGGCACGCGAAGAGAGCGCCGCCGGGCTGGCCCCAGCCTCCG
>JAHFSL010000278.1 GCA_023265785.1 Candidatus Coatesiibacteriota bacterium
CATCAGGTTGGTCAGCGCGGAGTTGACCGCGGGATTGGTGACCACGATCGTCCAGGTCACCGTCTCGCCCTGCGTGGGGGCGACGGGGAGGCGCGACACAGCCACGGCAGGCGGGACATTGGCCGGGGCCAGCGTGCAGAGCGCCCCCAGTTTCGCCGCCGCTTGGGAGGGGGCGACGGTGCCCGTGTCGGTGACGGCACTACCGGCGGCCGCAATCAGCCGATCAGACCCAAGGCGGAGGGCGACATCGCCCACCCCAGCGCCCGTCGCGGCCGAGGCGATGGAGGTGAGCCCGGGGCCGACGGTGAGGACCGAACCCGCACTTGCCATGTTGATCACATAGGCGGCCACGACCTCGGCGTTCGCCCGGACCGTGGTGCATGCGTTGACATCAAGGTTCGCGTTTCCACTCACGGTCACCGCGGGAGTGAAGGGCGAGGGAGGGGCGTCCAGTACCGACCCGTTGTTGACATTCTGATAGGCTGCCATCGCCCCGGCGAGCTTGCCCGATGTGAACCCGGTCCAGGTCGTCGTGGCGGACCCCGCCTTGGTGGCGCGGTACATCCACATCCCCAATGATCCCGTCGTGTTCGATCCCACCAGCGTCCACCCGGCCGGCGTCGCGGGGGCGGCCGTGGTGGACGCAACCAGCGTGGCGACCAGCGCATCGCCGCTGGACCAGCCCGCGGGCTCGGTGAGCAGGAGAGAGGTCGCCGCCGCGGCGGTGGCTGTGGCCACATTGGCCTCACGCTGGATGGTACAGGCGATGGAGAGCGTGATGGCGATGGTCGCCATGTTCCCCGCCGCATCGGTGATCGTCAGCACCGCCGTGTAGGTTCCGGAAGGAAGGGCATTGGAGGAGATGGAAATCGTGATCGCCCCCGAGGTGGCCCCCGTGGCCAGGGTCACCGCGCTGACATTCGGGGTGGGCAGGTTGGCGGCGGTCCACCCGGCGCTGAAGCTCCCAACGGCGGCCGTGTAGGTCTGTGCCGCACACCCGGCCCGCAGGTGGGAGTTCTTGATCGTGAAGGTGAGGCCCGCCGGACTCGAACCCTGGACCGCCGCGAAGGACAGCGTCACCGGGGCCATCGTGACCCCCTTGGTTTCCACCGGATCGAGTTCGATCAGGTCGGCGACGAACGGCGTCGCGGTGACTTTGCGCACAGTAGCGGTCGCCGCACCCGTGGTCCCGGCCAGGGGAAAGAGGCGGTCCGAGCTGGCGGCGCTGGGCGCCCCATTCGTGTTGTTCTTTGATGACACCCGGGCCGTCCACCCACCCGGGGCGTTGAATGTCTTGTTCTTGCCAGCGACGGCGTAGGCCGCGTCCACCATGGCGTTCGGCACGAGCGTGCTGATGGTTGGCAGAGAGAAGGTCGAATTACCCCCGGAAGTCTTCGTGTTGCCATTTGCCACACTGGTACTTCCCACGGGGCAGGATCGGTCGACCCCGCTGTACTGGGTTATGCCCCCGGCCCATCCAGACTTCGATGAGGCAGTCCAGATATATGAGGCCGAAGTCGTGACCGGTACGACATACGTCCAGGTCGTCAACGCGAAGTTGCCGGTGGCATTCGTGGAAAGCGTCTGCCGCGTCCACCCGGCCGGCCCCGTCGGCGCTGCCGTCCCGTTCCCCGTCATGATGTGGGCGACAAGAACATTTCCCGCAGTGACCGGCAGTGCACCAATGGTAAAGGACGTCGAATTGGCAGCTGGCGCCTTGCTCGTCGTGGAAACCACGGCAACGGCCCCCCACCCCGGGCGGGGCAGAACCAGCAGGCCGGCAAGCACCACCAGTGCGGAGCGGACCTTGGGCCTTGTCATCCCGGTGTCAAATCCTATCGTGCCGTTCACCTTCCCGGTATGATGGGCCCCGTGGCCAAATCCTTCGGCTGGGGCGTCCTGTCAACCGGCAGAATCGCCGGTACCTTCACCCGTGGGCTGGCCGAGTCCCGGACCGGGGTGGCCATGGCCGTGGGCAGCCGGTTGCAGGAGGCCGCGAACAAATTCGGGACGGAGCATGGGATCGCCCGCCGCCACGGCTCCTACGAAGCCCTGCTGGCCGACCCACAGGTGCAGGCGGTGTACATCGCCACCCCACATCCCCAGCATGCCACCTGGGCCATCAAGGCGGCGGAAGCGGGCAAGCACATCCTGTGCGAGAAACCCCTCGCGGTGAACGCCGCGCAGGCGCGGACCATCGTGGACGCCGCCCGCCGCCACAAGGTTCTCCTGATGGAGGCGTTCATGTACCGGTGCTCACCGCAGACGGCGCGGCTGGTTGGGGTGATCCGGTCCGGGGCGATCGGCGAGGTCCGGCTGGTCCAGGCGGCCTTCGGATTCCGGGCCGGCTGGGATCCCGCCTCGCGACTGCTGAACCGGGCGCTGGGCGGCGGGGGCATTCTGGACGTCGGCTGCTACCCGGTCTCGCTGGCCCGGCTTGTGGCCGGCGCCGCGCTCAAGCTCCCGTTCGCCGATCCGCTCGAGGTCGCCGGGGCCGGACACGTCGGGGAATCCGGCGTCGATGAGAGCGCGGTCGCCACGCTCAAATTCGCGGGTGGGATCGTGGCCGAGGTTGCCACCGGCGTCCGCGTCAATCTGGACAACGTCGCCCGGATCTATGGGACCGAAGGCTGGATCCATCTGCCCATGCCCTGGGGCCTCAAATCCGCCGGGACCTATTCGTTCACTGTGCACAAGGGCGGCGGCTCCGAGGAGGTCACCGGCCCGGTGGAGCGCGGCAACTACGCCTACGAGGCCGATGTCGTCGCGGACGCCGTCGCACGGGGCGCCGTCGAGGCCCCGTCGCCCGCGATGAGCTGGAATGATTCCCTCGGCAATCTCGCAACCATGGACCGCTGGCGCGCCGCCGTGGGCGTCACGCATCCGGAGGACACCGCATCATGAACATACCGACCCGCTCCGTACCCGGCGTGGACGTGCCCGTCTCGCGGCTGGTCATGGGGACGCAGAGCCCCGACAACGCGCCAGCACTGTTTGACGACTTCCTGGCCCGGGGTGGCAACGCCTTCGACACCGCCTATATCTACGGAGGCGGTTCGTATGAAAAGTCGCTCGGCGCCTGGGTGAAGGCCCGGGGCCTCCGCCGTCAGGTCGCGATCCTTGTGAAGGGGGCCCACTCGCCCAACTGTCATCCCAAGGCGCTTGACGCCCAGTTCGTCGAGAGCCTGGACCGGCTGGGCACGGACTACGCCGACTTCTACGCGCTGCACCGCGACAATCTCGAGGTGCCGGTCGGTGAATTCGTGGATGTGCTGAACCGGCACGCGGCCGCGGGCCGGGTCAAGGTGTTCGGCGGGTCCAACTGGACGCTGGCCCGGATTGACGAGGCGAACACGTATGCCAAGGCCAAGGGCCTCAAAGGCTTCGGGCTCGTGAGCAACAATCTCTCGCTGGCGCGGATGGTCGAGGCCCCCTGGGGCGGCTGCCTCGGGGCCCATGACGCCGACTCGCTGGCCTGGTTCCACCGGACGCAGACACCGCTCTTCTCCTGGTCCAGCCAGGGGCGCGGATTCTTCGTCCGCGCTGACCCGGAGAAGCGGGACGACAAGGACCTCGTGCGCTGCTGGTACGCCGACGACAACTTTGAGCGGCTCAAGCGGGCGCGGGAACTCGCGGCGAAGAAGAACTCCTCGGCGATCAACATTGCACTGGCCTGGGTGCTGGCCCAGACCTTCCCCACCTTCGCGCTCATCGGCCCGGCCAATGCAGGCGAAACGGAATCCTGCACGCGCGCCCTGGATCTCACCCTCACCCCCGACGACGTGAGGTGGCTGGACCTGGGCTAGCGGTACCCCGGCAGGAAGGCTCTTTCGGCCCGGAACAGTTTATCGCCCATTTCGCGGAGTTCGGCGGGCGCGCAGACCGCGGCGCAGAGCGGATCGAGCATCAGCGCATGGATCGCGTGCTCCCTGCTCCGCCGGATGGCGGCCTCGGCGCCCAGGTCGAACATCCGCATGTTGGACTCACAAATGGCCGCCATCTGGGCCGGGAGACGGCCGACCCGCGTCGGATTGACTCCGTTCCGGTCGATCATGCAGGCCACCTCGACACAGCCGTTCTCGGAAAGGTTTGAAATCAGGCCGCCCGCGCCCCGGGTGGTATTCATGACATTGCCGTGGATCCGGAAGGGCGCATCCTTCTCGCGGGCCTCAATGATCCAGGAGGCGTACTCCCACGACCGCTCCCAGGTCATGTCCTTGCGGCCGGCGACCATCTCGGCGCGGTCGCGGTCGGCCCACTTCCGCCACTTCGGCCACTCGGTGGCATAGAACCGGGACCCGCCGTCATACCGGGCCCGGGCGTACCGCTTGAGCAGGTCCTTGCGCTTGCGGTAGTAGGGCAGGTACTCGGACAGGTGGCCGGAGGACTCGGTGATGAACGCCCCGAACTGGAGCATCATGTCCTTGCGGACCAGGTCCCAGCCGTCCTT
>JAHFSL010000279.1 GCA_023265785.1 Candidatus Coatesiibacteriota bacterium
CCGTGAATTGCGCCCCGGCGAGCGCGCCCAGAATCCGGTCGTAGTCGTTGCCGCCCCGGCCGACCACCCCGTGCTTCAGAATCTTCGCATACCCGTGGACCGGATCGCGCGCCAGCGCCGAAAGGTCCGCCACGGAACCGCCCTCCAGGTACCGATCCGATGCGTGGACGGTGACGATGCGCGGCAGGACCGCGTCCAGAAGGGCATACGGGTCCTCGCCAGCCACCACGGCGTTTGACGCGTCATACTGTGCCCGCAGTTCAGGAATGGCCCGGAGGATCGCCAGGTACCGCTCCGTGGACTGCGCGAATTCGGGATACGCCCAGGTGCCGTCCTTGTAGTGGTTCTCCAGCACCAGGGTGATCCCCACCTCCCGGGCCGCCGGCAGGACCTCCCGGATCCCCTCGATGACCCAGCCCAGGGCCCGGTCGGGGTCGAGGCCCGGCCGGTTCTGGCCCGACAGCACGCGGCAGGTCGTCGCGCCTAGCGCGGCGCTCGCGGCCAGCACCTCCCGCGTCCGGGCCGCCTCCGCCGCCCGTTCGGCCGGGTCGCGCCGGGTGAAGTCCGGCGAGTGGCACATCATGGGAATGGCCAGCCCCCGGCCCCGGGCATCCTCGCGCACGCAGGACGCGATCTCCGGCCGCAGGTTGAACAGGAACGCCGGGTACATCTCGACGCCGTCCACCCCCAGCGTGGCCGCCAGGTCGAGCCATTCCGTGAGGGTCATCCGCCGGGCCAGGAGGTCGTCGAAGAAGCCCTTGGGAAAGACCGCCAGCCGGGGCGCGCGCCCGGATGGACCACTCACGGCAGGGCCAACCGCGCCGGTCCCGCGGCCTGCTCAACGAGTCTGCGCCAGGTCGCGGCGACAGGCGCCCCGGGGTCCAGCCGCTCGGCCTCCCGCAGGAGGCGGATGCCTTCGGCCCGGTTCCCCTGCGCCACCCGGACCTGACCCAGCATGCCCGTCAGGAAGACCCGCTCGTGTCGGCGCCCCGGTTCGTTGGCGGGGTCCGCGCCATCCGGCACCTCCGCGAGCGCGGCCAGCCCCCGCTCCAGCAGGGCCGCGGCGCCGGCGTTGTCCCCGCGGACATACGCCTCCTGGCCGCTCAATTTGCACCAGGTGGCCCGGTTCGCCCGCAGGGACATCCGGTGGTTCGGACAGCGGCGCATGGCCTCGTCAATGATCCCATCGGCGCGGGCCAGGTGGTGCGTCGTGGTGAGCGCCACCGCGTAGTCCGCCAGGTTCAACCCGTCCAGCATGCCGGCCTCCCCGAAAGGCGTGAGGTAGCGCAGGGCCCCCGCCACATCGTTCATCCGCAGGCAGGCGTGGCCGACGCGGTTCCAGGCCGACCCGACGTCCGGCAGGAGCGCCAGCAGGTCCAGGTTGGCCTTGAGCGCCCGCGGCGGATCGGGGGACATGTCGTTGTACTGGATCCCCTCGGCCTGAAGCGATTCGGCCCCGGGCAGGAAGAAGACAGTCGCGGAAACCGGCGACCGGGGACGGGCCAGGATCCGGTACAGGTAAAACCCCCCGTTGGCATAGTCGCAGGTCGCGGGCGGGACCGCGACCATGAGGTACCGCCGACAGAATTCGGCGTACAGGCGCGCCATGCGCCGGTCCCAGGTGAAACCCTGGTAGCGCGTGGCCAGCCAGTCGGTGCTGATGAAATTGTGGAGGAGAATGCCCGCCCCCAGTTGCCGGAACCGCACCCGCAAGTCGGCGGGCGTGCGTGAGGCGCGCACGAGGCTCCACACGAGCGGGGTCTCGCCCAGGGTCCCGCCCGCCACGGATCGCGCGGGGAGCCGGTACGACCGGAACTCGCCGACGTTCAGCACCCGGAAGGGCGCCCGGCCAAGCGAGGCCAGATCGCGGGCCGCCTCCCCGCGCGTCGAGAGATGCCGCTCCAGGACCGCAGTCAGCGGACGCCCCGCCTCCGGCCACCAGGCCGCCCGGGTCGCGGCCGCCGTGCCGAGGCGGGCGAACGCAGCCATGGCGATCACCCACCCCAGGACCCGTCGCCGGGACACGGGCCCGGTCTCCGCCGCCGCCGCGATCAGGAGGGCGAGGAGCCAGGCGGCCGGCATCAGGTACCGGCCGTTCCGGCCCGCGGCCAGCGACGCCACCAGGCCCACGACCACGGCCATGGTGCTCTTCCGGCGAGGGGTCAGCAGGAGAAGTCCCGGGAGGGCGAGCAGGATGGGCAGGTGGTCCTGCGCCAGGACGCGCACGCAGGCGGCGGGCAGGGTGGCCAGCCGCTCCGCCCCCGGCTCGAAGAATCCCGAGGCGTACTGCATCTGGGCGGTCACGTTGGCCGCCCCCCAGCCGGACCCAGGGAACATCCGCCAGGCGAATGGGTAGACGGGGTTGCCGGTGACCAGCCACGCCTTGACCGGCCAGGCCAGTCCGGGGAGGACCAGCCCCGCCGCGCATCGGACGAGGAGTCGGCGGGGCGGGGGGTGCGCTAGGCACCAGAACAGGATCAGCGGCGCGGCGGAATACTTGGCCGCCCCCCCGAGACCGAGGAAGACCGCCCCAAGCCCCCAGACGCCATCCAATTGGAGAATTGCCCCGCAGGCCAGGAGCGCGGCGGCCGGCACATCGTTCTTGGCCGTCGTCGCCAGCCAGGCCACGGGAAGCGATGACATCACGAGTAGCGGGCCGATCCACGCGGACCACCGGCGGCCCGCCGCGAGTTCCCGACCGGCCCAGACCGCCGAGGCCGCGGCCAGCGCGCCCGCCACCATGCACTTCGCGATCCGGTCGTCACCCAGCACCAGGGCCGCGGTAAACCCCAGGTCCACCGGGAGGGAGAGATGGAACACGACCGGCACCTGGTCGAAGATGGCCCGGTGCGCCACCAGCCACTGCCAGGGCAGGGCGAGGTGGTACATCTCGCTGTCGGACTCGAACTCGGGGACGAGAAGGTACGGGACCAGCGCCGCGGCCCCCAGCGCCAGCGCGCCCGCCCCCCACCGCCCGAGACTCCGAGCCGCCGCCAGCGCCGCCAGCACCGGCGACCGGGCGGACCGCCCGGCCGGAGAGCATGCCACCAGTGCCAGTCCGGCCATCGTAACGAGCGATGGGAGGAAGAGGCCGGTCAACCCAAGCCCGAACGCGGCGGTCCCAAACGCAAGCCAGCCCAGCAGGAGCCCCAGCCCGAACCGCGGCAGGGCGCCCCGCCGCCGCGCGCCCCACCACGGAATGATCCCCTCCCCCGCCCGCGCCAGCCCATCCAGAAGGAACAGCGAAGCGAGCCCGAGGCCGGTCAGTCGCGCCACGGCGAGCGCCGCCCACGCCATCAGGGGCGGACCGGTGCCCCCTTGGCGGCACTGCGGTAGATGGCATCCAGCAGGCGCATCACCATGACCCCGTCCACCCCGTCGGCGATGTGAGGCCGCCCCCGCTGGATCGCCTCGACGAAATGGAACATCGCCCCGCCGCCCGGCACGCTGACCGTGGGAGCCGGACTGGCGACCACCCGGTTCTCGCGGACCGTATAGACTTCGCCCTCGAACTCGTACCCCTCGCCCCGGTTCCGGTGCACCAACCCGCCCTTCTCGCCGTACAGCCGTGTTTCCATTTTCTCGGCCTCGGGCCGGTTCACCGCCCACGAGGCTTCCAGCGCCAGGGTTGCGCCGTTGGCGAACCGGATGTACCCGGTCGCAAGGTCCTCCACATCAAATTTCTTCCCCGAGGCCTTCGCCAGCGGACGTGCGATCCGGTCGTACACGCCGCCCATGACCCAGGATGGCCGCGGGTAGCCCATCAGCCAGAGGGCCAGGTCCAGCCGGTGCACCCCGAGGTCAATGAGCGGGCCGCCGCCCGCGAGCGCTTTTTGGCCGAACCAGCCACCGAACCCCGGCATCCCCCGACTGCGGTGCCACATGGTTCGGCCGAAGTACACCGGCCCGATCGTTCCCGCATCCACGGCCTGCTTGAGGGCCTGGGCCGGCGCGGTGAACCGGTAGGAGAAGTTGATCATGATCCGGCGCCGGGCGCGCCGCGCGGCGGCCAGCATCTTCCCGGCTTCACCGGCGTTCATGGCCATGGGTTTCTCGCACAGGACATGGGCCCCGCGGGCCAGCGCGGCCAGCGTGAGGGGGGCATGGAACTTGTTGGGAGTCGCCACGGAGACGACATCCAGCCGTTCGCGTTTCAGCATCTCCGCCGCCGAGGCGTACCGGCCCGCGATGCCGAACTCCTCGCCCGTGGCGGCCAACCGCTTGGCATCCGGATCGGCGATGGCGACCACGTCCGCTCCCGCGTGCGCCCGGTAGCCGCGGATGTGCCCGCGCCCCATGCCCAGCCCGATGACCCCGACCCGGAGTTTCTTCTGCATGGTCGTCAGGGTATCATGGCGCCGTGCTCCGCGTGCTGACCTTCAATGTCCGGTACGGCGAGGCCGCGGACGGTCTCAACGACTGGTCCCACCGGCGCCGGTTCGC